>NZ_JAWRWZ010000254.1:0-274 GCF_046535285.1 Chryseobacterium sp. SIMBA_028
ACGCCGGGAGGTGTTGCACGGGCTGGATCTCACCGTGGAACCCGGAACGGTGTTCGGAGTCATCGGCCCCAACGGCGCGGGCAAAACCACCACCATGCGCTGCCTCCTGGACATCATCCGGCCCAGCGCGGGAACTATTTCCGTCCTCGGGCAGGATCCGCAACAGGGCGGGATAGCGTTGCGCCGCAGAATCGGATACCTTCCCGGTGAACTGCACCTGGAGAACAGGACCACGGGGCGCCGCATGGTGGAACACTTCGCGGCTATCAGCGGT
>NZ_JAWRWZ010000255.1:0-274 GCF_046535285.1 Chryseobacterium sp. SIMBA_028
TCTGTGAGCACATTTTTGAAATTATTTACTTCAATTAACCAGTTTTATCTTAAAAAATGGAGTCATCTTCCTTCTTTAGCCGCTCAGATGGTAAAAGTTATTCCTTCTGTTCTTAATGGTTCATTTATAAAGAATACCCTGCATTTTATTGATAAAAGAAATGATTTCTTTTTGTCTTTTGATTTTTATTCTGTGGGAGCTTACCGGATGGGCGATTATATGATTAAAATTAAGCTAAAGCCGCAATCCGTCGACAAGAACTTTGGAAAGAAAC
>NZ_JAWRWZ010000256.1:0-274 GCF_046535285.1 Chryseobacterium sp. SIMBA_028
TGAAAAGGGTCTGCGGGCTTGTGGTGCACATAGACTTTGGTCATGAGTGAGGCGACCCGAATTAACACTGAGAACACGCCGGACATCAAACCACGCAGCCGGGTGGTAACGGACGGTATTCATGCGGCCCCTGCGCGCGGCATGTTCCGCGCCGTCGGCATGGGAGATGATGACTTCGCGAAACCGCAAATTGGCGTCGCAAGTTCCTGGAACGAGATCACGCCCTGCAACCTTTCGCTGAACCGCCTGGCCCAAGGGGCCAAGGAAGGCGTTC
>NZ_JAWRWZ010000257.1:0-274 GCF_046535285.1 Chryseobacterium sp. SIMBA_028
GTGCTGGCGCTGATCCTGATCGCTGCTGGTGCCTATATCGACAGCCAGTCGACCAGCCTGACACGGCCGCCGGAAATGTATCTGAGCCAGGCGATGGTCGCCGCCGGTGCCGCGATGTTCCTGCCGCCGGTGATGTCCAAGGGCTTTGCCGCCGTGCTCGCCAAGGGCATGCCCTATATCGTCAACTTCCTGGTGATCTTCCTGTTCACCCAGTCGATCGGTTCGTTGTTTGCTTCGTCGGTGCTCGGCACCTTCGTGGTCATCCGCGAGAAGT
>NZ_JAWRWZ010000258.1:0-274 GCF_046535285.1 Chryseobacterium sp. SIMBA_028
CACACGTTAAGCGCTTATTACGACCTGAAGTTGGATTCACTGGGAAAGAAACTGAGTATTGCAGGGAATTTTTATAAGAATGACTCTGACACTGATGTTAATTTTTCTACGTTCAGATCTTCTGATCAATCTGTTCAGGATGTGAAAACTACTTCTTTGATTTCGCCTCAGATCTTTTCTGTTCAGGCAGATCTGGAGCTTCCATTCTCTTTCGGAACCATTGAAACCGGAGTTAAATTCAATCAGTTTAAAAACACTTCTGACATTCAATATT
>NZ_JAWRWZ010000259.1:0-274 GCF_046535285.1 Chryseobacterium sp. SIMBA_028
GTGTTCGCTGTCCACGTCGCCCACTGGACGCAGCCCCTGCAAACGTCTCGCGCCTTCCTGAGGTGCGCCTACGAGGCGGCGCTGAACGCTGGCGACCTGTCTTACGCGGCCTACAGTTGCATCGATGTGATCACCAACCGTATCGCCAGCGGAGACCCGCTCAGTGACATCCAACGAGAGGCCGAGCATGGGCTTGAATTCGCGCGGAAGCTAAAATTCGGTCTCGCCAGCGACTGCATCATCGGGCAGCTCAGACTTATTCGAATACTGCGTG
>NZ_JAWRWZ010000260.1:0-274 GCF_046535285.1 Chryseobacterium sp. SIMBA_028
GTTCGGCGCTCCGTGGACTCGGCGGGCAACTGACCGGCCGTCCCACGCTCCGCCGGAATGCGCGGCTGGGTGCGCTTGGGGCTGTAGGGCTGGGTGCTGTTGCCTTGGTCAAGGACTTTGGCAGGCCTGAGCGCTTCCTGAACATGCTGCGCACCTTCAAGGTGACATCACCCATGAGTGTGGGTTCCTGGATCCTCAGTGCGTTCAGTGCCGGCGCCGGCGTGGTTGCTGTGGCGGAGCTCGATCGACTGACGGGGGCCCGGTTGCCGTTGGG
>NZ_JAWRWZ010000261.1:0-274 GCF_046535285.1 Chryseobacterium sp. SIMBA_028
GGGATATTTTGCCTGGATGAGAATAGGCTGAGTTTGAATATAGCCCAGATCATAAAGGAAAAAATCACTTTGAGTAATGCTTGGAATTAATGAAATATGAACTTTATTGTTTTCAGCTAATCTGAAAATTTCAGTTTCACTCCGTTCATCAAATGAATTTTCCGTAGATAAAAACAGCGTATGAATTTCATTTTCCTTCCAGAAGCCTACAAGTTGCTCAGCACTTATATCGGAAGTTTCATAGTCGAAAATCCTGTATCCGTAGTCTTTTCTG
>NZ_JAWRWZ010000262.1:0-274 GCF_046535285.1 Chryseobacterium sp. SIMBA_028
GAATTACTAATGCCAGAAAAAATGTTTAGAAAACTTGTTGAAAACAAAAGGTTTTCTCCAAATTTATTAAAAGAAATAGCTTCGTATTTTAAAACAAGTCTTACCTCTGTTGTATACAGATTGGTTTCTTTAAATGTCTATCCCTTATTTATTGTCTCAATCCATAATGGTATAGTTTCTTATTGGAATAAATCTGAAAATTTCTGGGTCACAGTTAAAGATATTACAAAATTAGCGGCTCCTGAAGATTCAGTTGCACAAGAATATATTGAAG
>NZ_JAWRWZ010000263.1:0-274 GCF_046535285.1 Chryseobacterium sp. SIMBA_028
GACGTTCATCGACTTCGGCATGATGGGGGAGGTGCCGCCACAGACCAGGGCGGGGCTGCGGAAACTGTTGATTGCTGCGGCCGCCCGCGATGGCAAGGGACTGGTAGCGGCGATCCGCGACGTCGGCGTGCTGGTTCCGTCCGCGGATCCTGCCGGGCTCGAGCGGGCCATGACCCAGCTTTTCGCCCGCTTCGGCGGAATGGGATTTGCCGAACTGCGCGACGTCGACCCCAGGGAGTTCCGGGACTTTGCAGCCGAATTCGGAGATGTGGTC
>NZ_JAWRWZ010000264.1:0-274 GCF_046535285.1 Chryseobacterium sp. SIMBA_028
GATGCAGAAAAAACAACTTTCTATGCAGAATCAAATTCAAAAGGAACAGGATCTAATATTTCAAAAAGAGTTTCATGGTCACACCAATTAAGCAAAGAAGAAAGAAAAAAATACACACCAGAAAATATTCTCAAAGGAAACGACAACTGGAACATCACAAAAAGCTTGAAATAAATTTTTAATCTAAACCTCAAAAACACCAAAGAATTTTCAATTATGAAAAAACACTTCACAAAACTATTCACATTAGGAATTTTATGCGGTATTTCCTCAT
>NZ_JAWRWZ010000265.1:0-274 GCF_046535285.1 Chryseobacterium sp. SIMBA_028
CATTAAAAACTTTCAATCAGAATTAAAGTCAACTTTAATACATTTAGCAAAGGAAGATAGTATTACTAGGATTGTTATAAATAATCCCGAAGAAGTTTTATCGGGAGATATTAAAATTCAATACAAAGAATATATCAGATTGAGAGAAGGAATCATCTCTCACGATGAAGTGTTAACTATTTCTGAACATATGTTTGCAAAGTATCCTAAGTTATGTGATATTTTAAAGGATAAGTTCAAATTCATATTCATTGATGAGTATCAGGATACTAAT
>NZ_JAWRWZ010000266.1:0-273 GCF_046535285.1 Chryseobacterium sp. SIMBA_028
CTCCAGCCTAAATAGGGCTCCTCATAGCTTTTATTACCCGATATAACATTATTAATAATAAATACAATACCAAAACTTAATACGGTATTAGGAAGTGCAAATAGGATTAAAAAAAATATATTTCTTACTGAAATTTTTAACATTATTATTTATATAGATTTCAAAACAGTTTCTAAAGCGCTTCAAATTATTGAAACTAAATTACTATTTACTTTTAGCCATTGTTAGTGTTCTCCTTCATTTATTTCAGCAAAATTATTTTCCGTTTCATAT
>NZ_JAWRWZ010000267.1:0-273 GCF_046535285.1 Chryseobacterium sp. SIMBA_028
GGGATTGCCGAGCCTTCAGCAATTGACCGGAAAGGCGCAGCAATCCGGATCGGTGATCGTTTATCAGCCTTATCTCGACGCCAGGCAGCGGGCGAATCTCGATTCGGCCGCCCTGCCCTTCGACATTTCCTTCAACACGCAATCGACGACGCGCGAATATGAACTCTTCCGGATACTGCACGAGCACCATCTGCAGGCCGGGTTGCAGGCGGATGTGTTCTGGGGGCTGCTGTCCAGCAAGTTCGAGACAAAATCGGTCTCCAGTCTGCAATC
>NZ_JAWRWZ010000268.1:0-273 GCF_046535285.1 Chryseobacterium sp. SIMBA_028
TATTTAAAATCTTACAAAACAGTAAATTCTAAAAATTATGATTTCCCTCCAACTATTAAAGAAATAAATATACTTGTGTTTGATCATACTAAATTTAAAACAAAATTGAATGTGTACTCTAAAAAAAGTTATCCTTTTGCAGTAGAATTAAAATTAGGATATTTTACTAAAAGCGGAATTTTATATACAAAAGAATTTAAAACTGATGAAGAGGGAACAACATATTTTAAGGAAGAACAGAAAACTCTTACCAACAATGGAAATATTCAAACT
>NZ_JAWRWZ010000269.1:0-273 GCF_046535285.1 Chryseobacterium sp. SIMBA_028
GTTTTATTTTTTGTCCCTTAGATACAGAATATGAATTTAAATGACAATATCCTATCCAGATAAATTTACCATTTTTATCTTTTGATTTAATGGTTACTATTTTCCCAAGATCACCCTTAGTATCTAATGCTTCAACAACTTCTCCACATAGCATTGATTTTAATTCTGTGTCAAGACTTGTTAATACATCTGTGCCTGTGTGATAATATCCCTTAGGATGACTATTATTATACCTAAGGGTTCTATGAAATCTATTTTTATTTACATTATTAC
>NZ_JAWRWZ010000270.1:0-273 GCF_046535285.1 Chryseobacterium sp. SIMBA_028
GCGCCAGCGCTTCCTTGAACTTTCCGCCCTTGCACAGTGAAAGGAATTTGTTTTCGTCCATGATAGCACCTGATTGAGCCGGCTGAATGATATAGGGCGCCTCATTACCAAGACTCATGGCAATGGAACAGTGTTTCCTGAAGCGCGTCCGCCATCCGTTAGCGTGGCGAGAAAAAACGGACCGTTATCGGGATCGGTTCAACTTAAATCGGGCACAATCTCCGCGCAGTCACGTCCTATGAGCTCCCGATCGTTTCGACGCCGAATTGCTGC
>NZ_JAWRWZ010000271.1:0-273 GCF_046535285.1 Chryseobacterium sp. SIMBA_028
GCGCTGCTAGGCGCGATCTTCGGCATGCCCGAGTCACCCGTCAGGACGCCTGGGAAGCTTGACTGGCTCGGCACAGCGATCGTCTCCGTGGGTTTGGTTGCGGTGTTACTCGCCATCAGCGAGGGCCAGGCATGGGGATGGGGCGACGGCAAGACCGTCAGCCTGCTCATCGGGGGCGGCGTTGCGCTCATTGGGTTCGTAGTGGTGGAACTGCGCGTCGCTGAACCGCTGATCGATGTACGGCTCTTCCGCCACCGGGGCGTGTGGACCGCT
>NZ_JAWRWZ010000272.1:0-273 GCF_046535285.1 Chryseobacterium sp. SIMBA_028
GGCATCGACGTCCTTGACAGCCTTGAACATCTCAGCTTTGTCCTTGATGGGGGTGGTTTGTTTGTTGTAGGTGATCCACGAAGTTCCCGTGTACTCCCAATATCCGGCGAACTGGCCGGTCTCGAAAGCCGTTCGAACGTTGGCCGATCCCACCACGCTGGTGTTGGTGGTGGTGTTTGCTCCGTGGGCGTTCAGGACGAGGCTGGTGATGTGGGCCAGGATGAACTGCTCAGAGAAGTCCTTGGCGCCAATGACACCGGTCAGTCCGTCAAG
>NZ_JAWRWZ010000273.1:0-273 GCF_046535285.1 Chryseobacterium sp. SIMBA_028
TCTAAAGCTGCTTCCAATGATTTTAACGTAAGTTCAATAATTGACTTCAATGTATCAACATCTAATCTTGTAAGAATTGCTTCCTTAGTATCTGATGGAATTGGTGCATAGTTTGTGTTATGTTGACTATTTTTTTCAATTACTTCATATGCGGGATTCAATGCTGCTATTGGATAGGAAACATTTGTTGTAAATGGTGTAAATAATTCTTCAAAGCCATATTCAAATGCTTTCTCTTTAAAAGGATTAGTATAATCCGTATAAATATCCAAG
>NZ_JAWRWZ010000274.1:0-273 GCF_046535285.1 Chryseobacterium sp. SIMBA_028
TGGCTAGCTTTACCTGCAATGACAAGTTGGGAATGATATCTTCGCCGGTATATTTTATCTGGTACCGGTACACCCCAGCGTTAGCATTCAGCTTTCCTCTTTCCAGCATCACTGGAATGGTAAACAACGGGGCGAGTCGACTCTTGTCGGAATTCGGTGATTCAAACCATTCCAGGAAGCCCAGCGCAAGATACAGAATACCTGTACCGGTTTCTTCAATTGCAGTTTGGGACTTGTTTCGGATTCCACGTAGCCTGGATTCCATTTCCTGAG
>NZ_JAWRWZ010000275.1:0-273 GCF_046535285.1 Chryseobacterium sp. SIMBA_028
GGAAAAACCGTTTGTTCGGCAATTTTAACCAAATATTTTAATGCTGATTACTGGAAACCAATTCAGTCTGGAGATTTACTTTTTTCAGATAGCATGAAAATTCAAGATTGGGTTGGTGAAAAAGTAGTTATTCATCCTGAAACCTTTCGATTACAATTGGCAGCTTCACCACATCAGTCTGCAAAAGAAGAAGGAATTATAATTGATTTAAATGAATTTAAACTTCCTGAAACACAGAATAATTTAGTTATAGAAGGAGCCGGAGGATTGATG
>NZ_JAWRWZ010000276.1:0-273 GCF_046535285.1 Chryseobacterium sp. SIMBA_028
GGTGATACTATCAAAACTCAAAAAGAAAAAAAATGTTTCTTTAATGATTTTAACAGGGGCAAAAAAATAATTGATACCTCAGCTGATCAGTTGGAGAAGAAAAGAGTCTGGCATAAAAAAGAAATCAATCTTTCAGCGCCTGTTGAAGATCTGCTTTTATATGAAGATCAGGCACGATTGACAAAGCTTTTGTTTGATGCTGTTGATGAAGCAGCTGTCAAAAAAGAGAAATTTCATTATTTTGAACCTGAAAAATGGGATTTAGAAATGATT
>NZ_JAWRWZ010000277.1:0-273 GCF_046535285.1 Chryseobacterium sp. SIMBA_028
GTTTGATACGGTTATGACTTTTGAAAAGACTTATATTTTTTCGCAGTATAATAACAAAGATAATTTTGGGAGAGTACAGTTTGCTAATATCGGAGCTGGCTTTAATCCGTTATCTTATGAAGTGAACGCTGAACAAAATTTGGCTTTATTACCAGAGAATAAATCGTATGGAATTATAGGCATCAATGATGTTCAGTATTACGATGTAAAAACACCAACGGCTACATTTGTCTACCATAATGCAATGAAGAATGGAGCAGCGCTGAAATCAAC
>NZ_JAWRWZ010000278.1:0-273 GCF_046535285.1 Chryseobacterium sp. SIMBA_028
CTGCACGAACCGCAGGATGCGGCCGATATCGATCCGCAAGCACCTGCGCGCCGCCGCCTTGCCTATGACGAATTTCTGGCTGGCCAGCTGTCGCTGAGCCTTGTCCGGCAACGATTGCGGAAAGTCTCCGGTCAGCCCGTAAGTGCTACTGGAGAAATCAGTGGCAAGATATTGCAGTCGCTGCCATTTTCTTCAACAGGGAGCCAGACGCAGGCAATCGCCGAAGTGCTTAAGGATATGGCGAGCGAAGACCGCATGCTGCGCCTTTTGCAG
>NZ_JAWRWZ010000279.1:0-273 GCF_046535285.1 Chryseobacterium sp. SIMBA_028
CGGCATTTTTATTTAATAAATACTCAACCAAATCTTTATTATATTTTACAGAAAGTCCCGCCAAAGCAGTTCCTTCCTGGCTTTTATAATTGATATCTTTCACGTTATCCATCAAAAACTTAGCCACTTCCGTATTGCCTCTGTAGCAAGCTAAAATCAGAGTAGAAAAGCCACCTTCATTGGTTTCATTGATGATATTAGGATTTTTTTTCATCAAATCTTTAACCTCAGCTACACTACCGCTTCTCGCAATATCAAAAATTGATTTTGCTT
>NZ_JAWRWZ010000280.1:0-272 GCF_046535285.1 Chryseobacterium sp. SIMBA_028
GTTTTATAAAAACACCTTAGAAACCTCAAAAACCTCACAAAATAAGTCAGAAAAACTAAAAGCTTTAGATGGATTGTATCTGGCATATTCTGTGAAACAAGATTATGATTCTGCAATATACTACTCCCAACAGTATAATTTTTTAAGAGATAGTTTGGAAACTGACTATAAGAAGGCTGTAGATTATAGAGAAAAGTTTGCGAGAATACAGAAAGAAAATGAACTTTTACAAAGAGATAAGAAAATGTCAATAGTAAATATTAAAAATTTAG
>NZ_JAWRWZ010000281.1:0-272 GCF_046535285.1 Chryseobacterium sp. SIMBA_028
GGTCAGGCCGGACACGTCATTGATGATTGCCGCACCGGCCTCAACGGCAGCAGCCGCAGTGGCTGTGTGCATGGTGTCAATGGAAACCAAGGCACCGGCCTTCACCAGGGCAGCAATGACGGGCAGGACGCGCCGCTGCTCTTCCTCGGGCGAAACCGGCTCAGCGCCGGATCGGGTGGACTCACCTCCGACGTCGATGATGTCGGCTCCCGCGTAGAACATCCGCAAACCCAGCGCGATGGCTGAGTCCGGGGTCCTGTGGCTGCCGCCAT
>NZ_JAWRWZ010000282.1:0-272 GCF_046535285.1 Chryseobacterium sp. SIMBA_028
GATGGACAAAGCCGTTATCGGTGATGAATGTATTATTGGAGCTTTGGCTTTCGTTCCCGCGAACTTCAAATGTGATGCAAGAAAATTAATCGTTGGAAGTCCTGCAAAAATCATTCGTGATGTTTCTGATGAAATGATTAAATGGAAAACAGAAGGAACAAAGCTTTATCAGGAGTTGGCAAGAGAAGGCAAAGATGCAATTCTTCCTTGCGAACCGTTTACAGAATATGTTGAGCAGATCCCTACGAAAGTTGTTGATTACAGCATTTGGG
>NZ_JAWRWZ010000008.1:0-261403 GCF_046535285.1 Chryseobacterium sp. SIMBA_028
AAAATCAATGCTAAATTTTTCTTTTTTATACATAAAAAATGCCCCTAAAAAGTGTCTAACTTTTTGGGGGCAGTCTATTCCGGAGACAGCGCCATTGAAATATCCGAAAGAAGGAAAATTAAAAAATAAGGTAGCATTAATTACTGGAGGAGACAGTGGGATAGGAAAGGCGGTAGCTTTGTTATTTGCAAAAGAAGGAGCTGATATCATTATTGCTTATCTAAGTGAAACAAAAGATGCCAAGCAGACCCAAAAAGAAGTTGAAGCATTCTCCAGAACATGTACTTTGATTAAAGGTGATTTAGGAAAAGAAAACCATTGCAAAAAAGTAATTCAAACTGGTATTAAAATCCATAAGAAAATTGATATCATAGTCAATAATGCAGGGCTTCATTGGGAAGCGGAATCTATTGAAAAAATTACCACAGAACAATTGCTAACGACTTTTCAAAATAATTTTTTCTCCTATTTCTGGATTACAAAATATGCAATGCCTTATCTTAAAAAAGGAGCAAGCATCATTAACACTTCTTCGGTTACTGCTTACAGAGGAAGTCCTAAACTGATCGATTATTCCGCAACCAAAGGAGCAATCATTTCTTTCACCCGAAGTTTATCTGCAAACCTTATTGAAAAAGGAATCAGGGTAAATGCTGTGGCACCCGGACCGGTTTGGACCCCATTAATTGCTTCCTCATTTAAACCTAAAAAAAATTCTGAGTTCGGAAGTGATTCACCCATGAAACGAGCAGGAATGCCCAACGAAATTGCACCTTGTTTTTTGTTTTTGGCCTGCGATGATTCACGTTTTATCAGTGGTCAGGTTCTGCATCCTAATGGTGGAGAAATTGTAAACGGCTAAATTGTTAAAGCAAAGTTTTCAGGTAAAATAGTAAGTATACTCTTTCTTTTAAGATAAAAGCTTGGGAATATAACTTATGATTGTAATCATAAATTTTGATATTGTCTTTATCTATTTTTGAAGCTCAATAAAGAAACGTTATTGTTGAATTAGTCAACGTTTGCATAACTATCCAGAATGCAATTCTAATGTTTTCGTTTTATATAATTAATAATAAAACTTTTAGCCTTCAAAAAATGATATTTAATGAAGAACTTTTGCTTTCATTAGGAGCAGAAATGCAGACTTATAAAGCAAATGAGGTAATATTCAGAGAAGGTGGACAGCCTAATTATTTTTATCAAATAATACATGGAAGCGTAAAACTGAATAATTACCATGAAGATGGCAGAGAATTTATTCATAGTGTTCCCTTCAAGGGGCATTGTTTTGGAGAAACGTTTTTATTTTCAGAAGTTCCATATCCCATCAATGCTATTGCTTTGGAAGATTCAGGCATCCTGAGATTTCCCAAACTGAAATTTCTAGATTTTTTAAAAAAATGTCCCAAGTCTTTATGGGAATTGTATAAATATACCGCGGAGAGAATGTATTATAGATATATTATGCTTAATAATCTTTCGGTAAGCAATCCCTTGTATCGGGTGAGACAGGTGATGGATTGTTTGAAAACCTATCATCAATATGAAGAACCTTTTTCTTATCAGATTCCGTTTACAAGACAACAATTGGCTTCATTAACCGGGCTAAGAATCGAGACTGTAATACGGGTGGTAAAAAAAATGAAAAAGCAAAAAATGGTAAAAATAGAATTGGGCAAAATATTCTATTAGCTTTTCAGGATTATGGTTTTTTAGATTTTAATATCGTTATTTTTAATGCTGTTTTTATGATCAGGATCATAAGATAAATGGAAAATAATGAATTAAATTTGTAAATCACACCGCAAAATTTATTATTATGAAATCAGTATTGTTTCAGCCTTACTTTTAAGTATGCTGCTAAGTCTTACATCCTAACCTTTATTTTATTTACGTTTTATAACTTGATCTAATTTGTTGAATTATATTAAGTTATATAACTTGTTGATTTTAGTGTTTTGATAAACTGTATTAATGATAAGCTGACAACAATATACTTTTTATGTTTTTCCTTTTTTAATGATTTAACTTTAATTAACAGCATGAAGGTTTAATATTTGTACTCATATCTATAAGTTTCCGGTAATATTTTTTATTAAACGTCAGAAAACATTAAAAAAAATAATTATGGTTATTAAAGAAAATCTGTTGTATGCAATGGGAGCCAGTACTTATATGTATTCAGCTGGAGAAACGATTTTTTCAGAAGGAGCCTGGCCTGCATTTTATTACCAGATTATAAAAGGAGAAGCAAAACTGAATAATTATAATGAAGAGGGAAAAGAAACCATACAGATTATCATAGAAGATGGTCAGAGTATCGGAGAATCTTTATTGTTTATGGAAAAGCCGTATCCTATGAATGCGGTTGCGATCACTGAATGTGAAATCGTAAAACTTCCGCGAAAGGCATTTGTCAATTTATTGAGAGAAGATGCTGAAATTTCTTACGAAATGAATAAATGTCTGTCTCAAAGGCTTTATTTTAAACTGATTATGACTCAGAATCTTTCCTCCCAAAGCCCTATGCTGAAACTTATGGCACTTATGGATTATCTGAAAAGCTTTGCAATAGATCAGAAACAATATTCCTTTAAAGTTCCCCTTACAAGACAACAAATGGCGGGTCTTACAGGGCTTTGCGTAGAAACTACAATACGAACCATCAAAGGAATGGAAAGAGCAATGATGCTGAGGATAAAAGATCGTAAAATCATGTATTAATACTTTTTCATAGCCAAAAAACCTTATTTTAAACTAGAAACCATGAAGACAACAAGTTGTATGAACGTAGACGAGTCGCTTTTGTATTCATTGGGCGCAGAGTTGAAAACCTTTAAAAAAGGAGAAATGGTCTTTAGAGAAAGAGATCAGGTTTTATATTACTTTCAGATTGTGGAAGGAAAAATGAAGCTTAATACTTATAATGAAGAAGGCAAAGAGTTTATTCACAATATTCTTGGGAAAAAGCAGAGTTTTGGCGATTCCCTTCTTTTTTTGGATAAGCAATATCCTATGAATGCGATCTGCTTATCTCCAACAGAAATAATAAGACTTCCAAAAAATAACTTTATGAAAATGCTGGAAAAGTATCCGCATATTTCAATGGAAATGAATCATTGTTTGTCCCAGCGGTTATATTATAAGCTGGTGATGATTCAGAATATGGCTTCACTAAACCCTTCCGTAAGATTAAAAGGCCTATTAGATTATCTCAGAAGTTTTCATGATGATGACTGTGAGCATTGCTTCCCTGTAGAACTTACCAGACAACAGATTGCCAATTTGGTAGGTCTCCGCGTAGAGACGGTGATCAGAGCCTTGAAAAAAATGGAACAGGAAGGTAAAATTAAAATAGAAAACAGAAAAATTCTATACTAATAATCATTCAATATGACTGGAGTCATAAATAAGTGAACTATTAAGCTGTACATTTGAATTACAAATTATTCTAAACCCTGTTTGAGGGATCATTTTACGAAGCAATGCTTCGGTTTTCAATATCAAAAAAAACTCAACTGATTGCTGTCTAATACTAGTCACGGCCAGCAATAGCCATCACTAAATATTAATTATAAAAATTCAGTTATGAACACTAGAAATTCAAAAAATCGAAGTTCAAGAGGACGCTCATCCAGTAATCTTGAAGAAGTATATCAATTAGGGTATGACCATGGATATAACGATGCATCAAGAGATGAAGATTATGATGATGATTTTGCAGAATATGAAGATTATTTTGACGAAGATGATGATGACGATGACAATTATCATAATAGCTATGACAATGATTATGACGACGATGATTATGATGATGACGAGGATGACGATTACGACGATAATAGACGCCGTGGCAGAGGAAATAGCGGAAACCAACAAAGAGACAGCCAAGGAAGATTTACTTCTGGCGGAGGAGGTAATTCCCGAGGACGTTCTAATTCCGGTTCGGGATCAGGATCAGATAATAGAGGCCGTTCTTCCGGTAATTCAAATTCCTATTCTGGTTCAGGAAGATCAGGAAATGGAAGAAATTCTAATTCAAGATCAGGCAGTAGTAATAGTTCCAGTCGTAGTTCAAATTCCAACTCAGGAAGATCAGAAGGAAACAGTAGTTCCGGCTCAAGCACATCAAAAAGAGGATTTGCTTCAATGAGTAAAGCAGAACGTACAAGAATCGCAAGAATGGGCGGACAGGCATCCCACGGGGGTGGAAGAAGCTCAGGCCGTTCAGGATTCGGAGGCAGACGTAATTCATAATTCTTTTTCCTGGATTACCTCTTTAAACATATATAAAGGGGTAATCTTTTTCAATATAAACACCATTCACACCATGCCCAATAAAATATTAGAAACGGACAGTACTGTTCCTGCGAAGAAAGGAACGGGAGATAAGCCAACCATCAACAAAGATGAGATGAAGAATGCCCCGCTCCACAAATTCTTCGTGAGTGCCCTGAAAGACATTTACTATGCGGAAAATGCCATTCTTGAAGCATTGGAAAAGATGCAGGAAGCCGCTACAACAGAAGAACTGAAGGATGCTTTTGAAGATCATCATCTTCAGACCCAAAAACACGTTAAGCGTCTGGAAAAAGTCTTCCAACTCGTTGACGAAAAGCCTGAAAAGAAGGAATGCAAGGCGATTAAAGGAATCATCGAAGAAAGTGAAGAAGTGATCAAAGCCACAGAAGATGGTTCTGCAACAAGAGACGTAGCATTAATTATTGCCGCACAAAAAGTAGAACATTACGAAATTGCCACGTACGGCGGGTTGGCTCAGCTAGCCATTACCATGGGACATGACAAGGCGGCGGATCTTCTTGAAAGAACCCTTCAGGAAGAAGAAGATACAGATTCTCATCTTACGGATATTGCGGAGACATCCATCAATTTTGATGCAGAACAAGAAGACTAAACTATATAATGAGCCATGTAGTCTTTTCTACGTGGCTTATTTTAATCATGAAATCAAAATATATGGACTGTCAGAAGATTATAAGAACACTGAAACACAAAAATTTTGTAAAAGTAGCCCATACGGGAAAGTGTTTCGAAGATGGAGCTGCAATTTATGCCAAAGAGATCAGAGAGAATATCTTCCTTTTATTTATTATTCTGAAAGATATTGATATCGAAAATATACAGGCGTTAATTGCTCATTTCGACTGTTTCGGCAGTATTGGATTAAAAGAACCGGAACAGATCATGTTTTATTTATCCATAAAAGATAAAAATGACCTTCATTATTTTGAACAATATCTGAGAGCTTCCCATAACTAATACCATTTTTTGAATATGACATTTGAAAACGACACTTTGCAACATTCCGGTTTAAATGATAAAAATAATGCAATAGAGAATCAGTCTCTATTTCCGCCTATCATCAACTCTTACGGAGTTACAGCTTTTCTGATCAAATCATTGGAAAAGATTAAAAACAATGCTACCTGTGAAGTTCTGAAAGGAGTAATAGATACTTATCTGGAAGAATATATACTTAATATCCGTGAGTTTCATTCTAAAAATACAACAGAAACTACAGATATGGATGCTGAAATAAGATTTGAATCTCCAGCCTTTACTTTGTATGCTAAAACAGCTTATTATAAAGTTTTGAAAGAAGAGGAGTATATCAACAGGCTTCTAAAAATTCTGGAGAGCAAAGCAGATTAGTTCCGCAGTATTGCTTTATTAACTGCTTTAACAATACACCAACCACAAAAAGATTATGAATATGAAAACCAATGAACCTAATCAAAAAGCAGAGCAGCTGGATGTACACACTACTTCCAATGAAAATGAAAAGCTCACCACTAATCAGGGATTAAAAATTAATAACAATCAGGATTCTTTAAAAGCAGGAGAGCGTGGACCTTCATTGCTGGAAGACTTTATTCTGAGAGAAAAGATTACCCATTTTGATCATGAAAGAATTCCTGAAAGAGTAGTTCATGCAAGAGGTTCCGGAGCTCATGGTGTTTTTAAACTTAACAAAAGTCTTGCAGGCTACACCAAAGCCAGATTTTTAACAGAACTTGGAAAAGAAACTCCGGTTTTCGTGAGATTTTCAACCGTTGCGGGAAGTAAAGGAAGTACGGACCTGGCAAGAGATGTAAGAGGTTTCGCAGTAAAATTTTATACTGAAGAAGGAAACTATGATCTTGTAGCCAATAACATGCCTGTATTTTTTATTCAGGATGCCATCAAATTTCCTGATCTGATACACGCTGTAAAACCCGAACCTGATAATGAAATTCCACAGGCTGCTTCCGCCCACGATACATTTTGGGATTTTATTTCACTCATGCCCGAAAGTATGCACATGATTATGTGGGTAATGAGTGACAGAGCTATTCCTAGAAGCCTCAGAATGATGGAAGGTTTTGGTGTACACTCTTTTAAATTCATCAATGAAGAAGGAAAAGTTCATTTTGTGAAATTTCATTTTAAACCCAGATTGGGAGTGCACTCCGTAGCCTGGAATGAAGCCCAGATTCTTTCAGGAGTAGATTCTGATTTTCATAAAAGAGACCTATGGGAAGCCATCGAAAATGGTGATTATCCTGAATGGGATTTCGGAGTACAGCTGATCCCTGAAGAAGATGAACATCAATTTGATTTTGACCTTCTTGATCCTACCAAATTGATTCCTGAAGAAGAAGTTCCTGTAGAAATCGTTGGAACTTTAACGCTTAACAGAAATCCGGATAATTTCTTTACAGAAACAGAACAGGTTGCTTTTCATCCGGGACATATTATTCCGGGAATTGATTTTACCAATGATCCACTGCTGCAGGGAAGATTGTTTTCATATACAGATACTCAGCTTTCGAGACTAGGATCTCCCAATTTTCATGAAATACCCATCAACAGATCCATCAATACCATTCATAACAACCAGCGAGATGGTCACATGAGGCAGCAGATTGTCAAAGGAAAAAGCAGTTATGAGCCTAATTCTATCGGCGGAGGCTGCCCTTTCCAGGCCATGATGTCCGAAGGTGGATTTACTTCCCAGCAGGAAAGAATTTCTGGAGAGAAAGTGAGGGAAAGAAGTAAAAGTTTTGTAGATCATTATTCACAGGCTAAACTATTTTATAACAGCCAGTCAACCCCAGAAAAATTACACTTGCAGAATGCTCTGATTTTTGAATTGTCTAAAGTCACACGTCCCGAAATCAGAGAAAGAATGGTAGGGCAATTGGGTTACGTTGATATGTTCCTTGCATGGAGAGTAGCAGAGAAAGTAGGCGTGGAAGTTAAAAAACTGGAATGGCCTAATCAGAGCCTGCTGGCAGACAGCAATATTATTGAGCTTCAGAGTGAGGAAAGAGAACCTAAAATAAAAATTTCCGAAGCTCTGAGTATGCAGAATACGGTTAAAAATACGATTCAAAGCAGAAAGATTGGGTTTATCATTGCTGGAGGTGTAGAGGCAGGAGCGACTAATGATTTGAAAGTAAAACTAGAAGAAAAAGGAGCAAGGGTGGAACTTATTGCTCCGAGTTTAGCACCGGTGCTAACCAATGATGGCTCAACTTTACTTCCGAAACATTCGCTGACAAGTACGGCAAGTGTTTGCTTTGATGCTTTATACATTGCAGGGGGAGAAGACGCTGTTAAAGAATTATTAATCCCGGAAAACAGACACTTAGTATTACATTTTATTAATGAAGCCTATAAACATTGTAAAGCCATTTATTTCGGGACAGATACTCAGGTTCTTTATAATAATTCCAATGTATCAGCGAAACAGCATGACGATCCGGGAATTATAACATGGGAAGATGGGGAGCAGACAGATAAATTCATTACCGCCATAGCCAAACATAGAGTTTGGGACCTTGAAATGGAAAGAAACGCTTAAATCATACACATCCTTCATACCACACACAATCACTTTAAGTATTTTAATATGAAAGCAATGCTGTAATCTATTCATTCAGCAGCTTTTTTAAGCTTTCTTTTTTTAACCTCATTAAAAATATACTATTATGGATTTTCAACAGAATCTTCTTGAATATATAAGTCAGTCACTTATGACCATCGGTGAGAGCATTTCCATTGCAGAAAGTGTTACGTCAGGATGTTTGCAGCTGGCTTTTTCACAGATGCCCAATGCATCAATGTTCTATAAAGGAGGAATGACAGCCTATTCCTTACCTGAAAAAGTGAGACTGTTAAAGGTCAACAGGAGGGAAGCAGAAGAATGCGACTGTGTTTCTGGAAATATTGCAGAAACAATGGCATTGAATGTAGCAAAACTGTATGAATCTGACTGGGCTATTGCCACAACGGGCTATTGTACACCCAGCAGGAATTCCGATTATAAAATTTTCGCTTATTTCTCATTTTCCTATAAAGGTGAGATTATTCTGACTAAAAAACTGGAACTGCATCCTAAAACGCAGGCCCTAAATGCTCAGCTATACTATACGGAATTCATTCTGGGATGTTTTAAAAGTGAGTTAAACAGGCTTTTAATCTTAAAATAAAATTTGTGAACGAAACAATCAATTTAGTATGGACTGCTCCTAGAATGACATAAATACCGAAATCTACACACAGAAAAAGAATAAAAAGAGTTTGAAATGGGAAAATTAGATACCAGATCTGTTTTGATTACCGGGGCCGACAGCGGAATCGGTAAAGCTGTAGCACTTCTTTTTGCATTGGAAGGAGCAGATATTGCCATTATTTATCATTCAAGTGATAAGGATGCTGAAAAAACAAAAAGAGAAATTGAACATCTGAATAGAAAATGTATCATCTTTCAAGGAGATATCAATGATTATGATTTTTGTGAAAAAACGGTAAAAGAAGTTATTTCAGGCTTTGGAAAAATTGATATTCTCATTAATAATGCTGGGGTTCAGTTTCCTTCAGCTAGTATTGAACAGCTTGAAGAAAAAAACATCAGACAGACCTTTGATTCTAATATTGTGGGAATGATTCTATTAACAAAAGTCGTATTTCCTTATCTGAAAGAAGGAAATTGCGTGATCAATACCACATCGGTTTCTGCATATCAGGGTCATCCTGAACTCCTTGATTATTCTGCCACAAAAGGAGCTATTGTTTCATTCACCCGTTCATTGGCATTACAGGCTAAGCCAAAAGGAATCCGTATTAATGCCGTTGCTCCGGGGCCTGTGGCTACACCACTTACTGAAGAAACATTTGATGAAAAAGAAGAAAACCCTAACATACCTCCTCTGGAAAGAAATGCAACTCCGGAAGAAATAGTCTCCAGCTTTCTGTTTTTGGCAGGTTCAGATGCCTCACAAATAACAGGACAGGTACTTCATCCCAATGGTGGATTAATTATAAATGGTTAAAAGGTAACCCATCAAAATATTTAAAATATGAAAACAACAGCATTTATTTTAGGAGTACTCAGCTTATTTGCTTTTGCTTCGTGCAGATTTAATATTGATGAAGAGGAAAACAAAAAAGGGGACCAAAAGAACAACCAGCCTAGTGCCGGTAGAACAGGTCTTTCTGAAAATGATACATTGAGTATCAGATAAATTAACAATTAAAACATTCTTATTATGTACAGAGACGGTGCAAGAAAAAGTATATGGCAGGAAGAGGTCAGGAAATTTTCTACAGAAACTAATCTCGACTCATTATTTGATGTGGCCATAATAGGGGGTGGAATTACAGGAGTTTCAACAGCGCTGAAACTTCAGGAATCCGGAAAAAAATGTATTATTCTGGAAGCTGCCAACATTGGTTTTGGAACAACTGGTGGAACAACTGCTCATTTAAATGATTTCTTTGATACTCCCTTTACACAGGCTATCAGTAATTTTGGTTTGGATAATGCTAAACTCTATGCAGAATCCGGAAGAGAGGCTATTGAAATAATTGAAGATCATATTGACAGATACAAGATTAGTTGTGATTTTACAAGAAAATCAGCCTACCTCTTTGCATTGGATGAAAATCAGGAAGAGCGATTGAAAAGTATCGTTGAAGGAGCTGAAAACGTTGGTCATGAAATGAGTTATGTCAATGAAATTCCTTTTCCGATTCCCTTCAGAGAAGCAGTACTTATTCCCGGACAAGGACATTTTCATCCCATAAAATATATCAAAGGACTTTGTGATGCTTTTATCAGACTGGGTGGTTTCATTCAGGAAAATTGTCTTTGTGAAGGTCATGATGAACAGGAAGATCATGTTATTTTAAAAACTTCAAAAGGAGAAATAAAAGCACAAAATCTTGTTTATGCCACTCACATTCCTCCCGGAGTCAATCTTTTGCACTTTACCAATGCACCTTACAGAAGCTATGTTATGGCATTTACCTTGAAAAATGATAAATATCCTTGGGAGTTAGGTTATGATCTCTGTGAACCTTATCATTATTACCGTATTCAGAATATTGATGGCGAAAATTTATTGATTGCAGGAGGTGAAGATCACAAAACAGGACATGCGGAAGATACCGGAGAATGTTTTTCAAGACTTGAAAATTATGTAAGGAAATACTTTGACGTTGAAACCGTATTTTACAGCTGGTCCAGTCAATATTATGAACCTGTGGACGGTCTTCCTTATATTGGAAAACTACCGGGAGCTAAAGAAAGAATTTTTGTGGCTACAGGCTTCAGAGGAAACGGAATGATCTTCGGGACACTTTCATCGCAAATAATACATGATCTGATCATTACCGGGAAAAGTAAATATGGAGACTTATTTAATCCTTCAAGAATCAAACCCGTTGCAGGATTTTCAGATTTTGTGAAGGAAGCAGCAACTGTGGCCTTTGATTTTGTGAAAGACAAAGTTTTCAAAGATACAATTGAATCCTTTTCAGAAGTTGGAGAAGGTGAAGCAAAAGTAATCCGCTACGATTCAGGATCCTATGCTCTTTACAAAGAAATTGACGGGACTTTACATTTGCTTCGGAGTACATGTCCACATGCAGGATGTGAAGTTCGGTGGAATAGTGCGGAACTAAGCTGGGACTGCCCATGTCATGGCTCCCGATTCAATGTCAACGGAAAAATCCTTACCGGACCTACCATAAAGAATCTGGAGAAAGTATTTCCTTATCAAAAACGCGATTCGTAAGTATTTAACTGTCAATTTTAAACCCGAAAATATGTTACGCCCAAGTTTCTTTTATCGCAACAGCTTAAGTATTGTCTTGCTCACTCTGATGATCATTTTTCTTACAGGGCAGTTTTTTACAGGCTTGAAAACTGAAAACAAAGAATTGATGGAAAACGGGCAATCAGTTTTAAAAATCAGTGAATACATTCATAGCGGACATTTTATACAGGCTACTTTTGAAAACTGGGAAAGTGAATTTCTTCAGATGATGCTGTATATTTTATTAACGGTTTCTCTCAGGCAAAAAGGTTCCAGTGAGTCAAAATCTATGACAGATAAAGAAAAGGTTGACGAAGAGCCTGTGGCACATTCCAGAGCACCATGGCCTGTGAAGAAAGGAGGAATTTGGCTGAAACTCTATAAACATTCCTTATCACTTGCTTTTGCAATCCTGTTTCTGGCAAGCTTTGTTTTCCATTTCTATGGCAGTTTTACAGCTTTTAACGATGAACAGATGATAAAAAGCAAGCCGGCTGTAACAGCATTACAGTATATTTCAGAATCAAGGTTCTGGTTTGAATCTTTTCAGAACTGGCAGAGTGAATTTTTAGCTGTGGCATCCATAGTGATTTTATCGATATGGCTCAGGGAAAAAGGTTCTCCGGAATCTAAACCGGTTGATACGCCTTATGACGAAAATTAAAAATGATACCTATGAAACCTAAAGAAATGTTCGGTGTTCCCATTCAGAAGAAAGGAAGTTACCACGACACAGAATCTAAGAAAAAGTATGTTGCCCCTGAGCGTGTTGATCAGGTTTTTAACACACTGAGAGAAAGACTCATGTTAATCAATAATTGGAAAAGCTACTGTGGTGAGGGGTTTGCAGATTTTAAACTTTTCGACCCGGATGGTGAAATGATCAATAGATACCCTTTAATCGGGGATTATATCAGGATAGATATTCCGGGGCCGGGAACCGTAGAAGCCAGGGGTTTCGACTGGGTTGAAATTGTAGATCTGTTTGAAGAGCAGACCCATGGTATTTGTCTTGATTTTGTAATGATGACTTGCAGGCCTTCGAAAAGCCCTCAGGAGAAAACATCTGAACATATAGTACATTTTTATTCTGATCAGGCAACCTCTACTTTTGGAATATTTAAAGGAAGAGACTTTATTCAGGCAGGAATATACGGGAGAAATGAAACACCTAATATGGATGCCCAGTTTTTGGACAAAGCCAGAAACCTGTTGATTGCAGCCGGTGGAATGATTGGGGTTTCAAAAATTGAATGGAAAACACTTGTGAATGGTTTGCTGGATTTTTAATTATTTGAAAATAAGGATGTTAAATTACTTATAAAAATATCCCAATAAATATTATTTACATCAATTTGGAAAAGGTTTTGTACTCTAACAGCTAAAAACAAAAAATATGAGAGCGATCTGGAATGGAGCAATAGGTTTTGGATTGGTAAATATACCGATCAAGCTGTACTCGGCCAGTGAATCGAGTACATTAGATCTGGATATGCTGGATAAAAAAGATCTCAGCAATATCAAATACAAAAGGGTAAATGAAAATACCCACAAAGAAGTAGCCTGGGAAAATATAGTAAAAGGGTATAAAATAGAAGATAAATACATTGTATTGGAAGATGAGGATTTTCAGGCGGTAAGTCCTGAAAAATCAAAAATTCTCAGTATTTTACAGTTTGTAAAAGAAGAAGAAGTGGATCCCGCTCTTTTTGAAACCCCTTATTTTTTAGAACCTCAAAAAAATGGAGAAGCTGCCTATAAATTATTGCTGAAAGCCTTAATGAAAACAAAAATGGCAGGAATAGGTTCCCTTATTTTAAGAGAACGAGAAATTCTTTGCATGATTCGTCCTTATCAGGATGAAATTCTCATGGTAAACCGAATGCGGTATCCGGAAGAAATGAGAATGTATGAAGACCTGAAAATTCCATCAGGAAAAGCACCGAAAGCTGAAGAACTTAAAATGGCGGAAACATTAATTAAATCTTTAGCAGAGACTTTCGACCCTTCGAAGTACAGGGATACATACAATGAAGACCTTCTGAAAATTATAAAACAGAAAGCAAAAGGTAAAATAAAGAAAGTTAAAGAAACAAAACAGCCTGCGGGAAAAGCAACTGACCTTATGGCAATGTTGAAAGCCAGTCTGGAATCCGGAAAAAGAAAAGCAGGATAAGCGTTTAATCAGATAATAATTTTTCGTTCAACTTTAAATTTTTGTATGATGCCATTAGAAGAATATCATAAAAAGAGAGATTTTAAGATAACTTCCGAACCGGAAGGCAAAGAAAAAGAAAGTAAAGCAAAACTGAGATTTGTGATTCAGCGTCATGCAGCAACACGTTTGCATTATGATTTTCGACTGGAAATGGATGGAGTTCTTAAAAGCTGGGCCGTTCCAAAAGGACCTTCTCTTAATCCTTCAGATAAAAGACTGGCAATGATGGTGGAAGATCATCCTTATGAATATCGCACATTCGAAGGAAGTATTCCCAAAGGAAATTATGGTGCCGGTGAAGTTGAAATCTGGGATGAGGGAAGCTATGAACCTTTAGAAAAAATAGACGGAAAAAGCGATGATCTGATAATGCGTTCAGAACTGCATAAGCAATCCCTTAAGTTTATTTTGCATGGTAAAAAATTGAAAGGCGAGTTTGCTTTGGTGAAAATTAAAAATTCAACAGAGGAAAACGCATGGCTTCTTATCAAACATAAAGACCGCTATGCTGTTGCAGAAGATTATGATGCTGAAGAACATACTTCAAAAAATTCTAAAGTCACAGCTTATCTCCAGGAGAAAAGCAGTAAAAAAAAAATGACACCGCCGAAAGCTTAAAACATTACAAAAATTATACGCCGGCACTTTCAGGAGAGAGAAAACTTCCCGATTTTATAAAGCCCATGCTTTGTAAAACAAACGAAAAACCGTTTGACGACAAAGATTGGGCTTTTGAAATAAAATGGGATGGATATAGAGCGATTGCCGATACCAGAAAGGGTGAAATCCGGCTGTATTCCAGAAACGGACTGGATTTTTCAAAATCATTTAAAAAAGTTGCAGATGCACTCAAAATTCAAAGTCACGAAATGGTTCTGGATGGTGAAATCGTTGCATATGATGATAAAGGAAAACCTAATTTCCAATGGCTGCAGAGAATAGCGGAACAAAATACAGACCTGGTTCTCATCTATCAGGTATTCGATTTGCTATGGCTGAACGGACATTCCACAGAAAACCTTTCTTATCTGCAGCGAAAAGAACTGCTTAAAGATGCTCTGATTGAGGATGATGTCATCAAGTATCACGACCATGTTCTTCAAAACGGAAGGGATTTCTTTCAGGCCGCCGAAAATATGGGACTGGAAGGAATTATTGCTAAAAAAGCTGACAGTGAATACAAAGAAAACATCAGAAGCTCCGAATGGCTGAAAATAAAGATCCATAAAAGTGACGAAGCACTGATCTGTGGTTTTACTGCTCCAAAAGGCTCAAGAAAATACTTCGGATCACTTATTTTAGGAAAATATCTCAATGGGGAACTCATATTTTGCGGACATACAGGAACAGGATTTACAGAGCGAAGTCTTAAAGAGATTTACCAGAAATTACAACCTCTCGTGGTGAAGCAATCGGCATTTAAAATTACCCCTAAAACCAATTCCAAAGCAACATGGCTTCAACCTGAATTAGTAGCTGAGATAAAATATACAGAACTTACGAAAGATCATATCTATCGGCATCCGGTTTTTTTAAGACTAAGAGAAGATATTGATAATAGAGATGTAAAATTTGGTATGGATTCACCTCAAAAACAGCCTGAAATGAAAACTAAAGCAACGACAAAAAAAACAACAGATAAAGTCAAGAAAATCGGAAAACAGCAGGTTACCCTTACCAATCAGAATAAAATATATTTTCCTGATGACGGAATTACAAAAGGTAACATTATAGACTATTATCAGAGTGTTTCCAGATTTATTTTGCCCCATCTGAAAAACCGTCCCCAATCACTCAACCGTTTTCCAAATGGGATCGAAGGGCTAAGCTTCTATCAGAAAGATGCGGATGAGCATACGCCGGACTGGGTGAATCTGCAAAAAATATTTTCTGAAAGTAATTACAAATACATCAATTATATCATTTGTAATGATAAAGAAACGTTGGCCTATCTGAATAATCTAGGCTGTATTGAACTGAATGTCTGGACAAGCTGTGTACCAAAGGTCGATTTTCCGGATTATTTGGTACTTGACCTTGATCCTTCTGAAAAAAATACATTTGAAGAGGTGATAGAAACTGCATTGGCTGTTAAAGAAGTTCTGGATAAGGCAGGTATTACCGGCTATCCGAAAACCTCAGGAAGTTCTGGTATACATGTATATATTCCAATGGGAGCGAAATATACCTATGATCAGGTGAAAGATTTTGGACATGTGCTTATGCAACTGGTTCATCAGGAGCTTCCAGAGCTTACGACACTGGAAAGAAGCCTTCAAAAAAGAGATAAAAATAAAATTTATCTGGATTATTTACAGAACAGACGAGCGCAGACCTTGGCAAGTGTATACAGTGTACGTCCAAAGCCCGGAGCCCCTGTTTCCGCACCATTAGAATGGAAAGAAGTTAAAAAAGGCCTTCACCCAACCGATTTTACAATCCACAACATGGCAGAACGTTTACAGGAAAAGGGAGATCTCTTCAAATCAATTTTAGGAAAAGGAATAGATCTTTTAAAGGCTATAAATGGATTAGGAAATATATAGAGATAATTCAAGGTTTAGAAGGTGAGAGTATTTTAACTTTAACATCAATCAGGTATGAAAAAACATATTGTCATTGTAGGTGGAGGATTCGCGGGGATTAATCTTATAAAATCTTTGGTAAATGATAACAGGTTTATAATAACATTGGTAGATAAGAACAATTACCATTTTTTTCCGCCGCTTATCTACCAGGTTGCCACTTCTTTTATTGAAGCGTCTAATATTAGTTATCCGTTCAGAAAGTTATTTTCAAACTATAAAAATGTACGGTTTTACATGGGGAGTTTAGTGAGGGTGATTCCTGAAACCAAAAGGATAGAAACGGAGAATGGAGAGCTTCAATATGATGAACTCGTTTTAGCGATGGGAACAGAATCTAACTTCTTTGGAATGGAAAATGTGCAGAAATGTGCCCTGCCTATGAAAACTATTGATGAAGCAATTTATGTAAGAAATTATATGCTTTTGACCATGGAAGAAGCAGCAAGAAATAAGAACGTGAAAGACTCCCCGAAGTTACAGAATATCGTGATCGCAGGAGGTGGTCCCACAGGAGTAGAACTAGCGGGAATGATTGCTGAAATGGGACAATATATAGCAGAGAAAGAATATCCAGAAATTAATCGGAGTTTTTCTCATATTTACCTTATCGATGCACTTCCTTCTTTACTTTCTCCCATGAGTAAGATGGCTCAGGAAGCAGCTTATGATAAATTAAATAAGCTTGGGGTTAAAATTATTTTAAATGTTGCAGTGAAAGATTATATAGATTCAAAAGTCATGCTGGCAGATGGAAAATCTATTGAAACAGAAACATTAATATGGACATCCGGAGTCATTGGCCGGGAAGTAAAAGGGTTACCCCAGGAAAGTATAGGAAAAGGGAGAAGGATTTTAGTAGATGAATATAATAGAGTTAAAGAAACAGATCATATTTATGCTTTGGGAGACATATGCTTGCAGACAACGGAAGAAAAATACCCCAAAGGCCATCCTCAATTAGCACAGGTTGCTATTCAACAAGGTAAAAATTTAGGAAAGAATTTTAAAAGAATTGAAGATGAGAAAATCTTATCTCCATTTATATATAAAGATAAAGGAACAATGGCCATCATTTCAAAATTCAATGCAGTAGTAGATCTTCCAGGATTTTCATTTAAGGGAGTTACAGCTTGGCTGACCTGGTTGTTTATTCATATTATTCCTTTGGTAGGTTTTCGAAATAAGCTCCGTTTAGCGCTGGATTGGTTAAGATTATTTATTACAAATAATCCTTCAATAAGGCTGATCCTTCGACCCAAAAAATAATTGGCAGAGCAATAGTAAATGATTGTATTCTGTGTGATACTAAAAACCCCTCTAAAAGGGGATAAATAATGCTGGAAATAAATATGGATGATGGTTGTGTAAAGCTAATTAAAGAATAGAATTCTGTTTATGACCTGAGTCATAAATAAAACATTTTTAAAGAGATACCTTTGGGTAGATGAGGTCCCAAGAGATGGGCAATGAGACTATTTTTATTGTATAACTTTAATTTTTTTGTTATGAGAAGTTTATTATGGTTAGTAGCAGTTATCTGTATTGTGGTATGGCTTTTAGGGATTTTAGGAATCATACCGGGGATTAGTACAGGATATTTAGTACATGTTCTATTGGTAATCGCAATTATTGTGGTTCTTTATAATATTATTACCGGAAAGAAACCACTTGATTAGATTCACAGGGATTCAAAAATCACTTAAAATGTAATTATATGAAAAATTTAATGTTAACCCTTTTGTCAGTTTTTGCCGTCATGGCCTGCACAAAAAAGGAAAAAATAATAGAGCGCCAATCTACAGACACTACGGTAGTAGCAGTGCCTGCAGACTCTCAAATGACAGTTACTGATTCTATAACAGTGTCCAATACAAAAGATGTCCAAAAATTAGTTAATGATCAAGATCGGAAATTTGCAGAAAATGCAGCGAGAGGAGGTATTATGGAAGTGATGATGGGTAAACTTGCTATCGATAATGGCGGAAATGCCGCTGTAAAAGCATTAGGAATAATGATGGTTACTGATCATACGAATGCTAATAAAGAACTTATGAAATGGGCTTCAGAAATAGGACTTACACTGCCCACAAATTTAGATGCTGAAAAGCAAAAAAAATATGATGAGCTGAAGTTAAAAAAAGGGGCAGAGTTCGATAAAATGTACACAGATTTTATGGTGAATGATCATAAGGAAGATATAAAAGAATTTAAAAAAGAAGCTTCAGAAGGGTCTAACTCTGCATTGAAGTCATTTGCAGAGAAGACAATTCCTACTTTAGAGCATCATTTGAAAGAATCTGAAAAAGCAAAAGGTATAG
The DNA here is from genome assembly GCF_046535285.1 of Chryseobacterium sp. SIMBA_028. Taxonomy (NCBI): domain Bacteria; kingdom Pseudomonadati; phylum Bacteroidota; class Flavobacteriia; order Flavobacteriales; family Weeksellaceae; genus Chryseobacterium; species Chryseobacterium sp. SIMBA_028. The sequence continues at coordinate 18,233 of NZ_JAWRWZ010000008.1, forward strand.
TAAAATAATATCCTTATAAATTATCATCATATTCTAAGTTATATTCGGGAAAAAAGATATTTAAAAAAAGTATGTTTTTCCCGAATTCTTTTTTTAATAAAGCATTAATTAATTTGTTGTAAATAAAAATGGCACCCTGGGTTTTAAAAAGGATGCGGTTAGGTTGTATGGGCCTCAGCGAGTTCATCTTTAAATACTTTTATCGATGATTTGGCGTTTGAGCCAAATTAAACAAGAATTAGTTATCCCAAATCTGGCATTAACTTTATGGTAGTTGTAAGGTTTTTGCAATATAGTTTTAAATATTTGAACCAATAGAAGTTGGAATCGTTTGATTTTATTTTACTTCGATTGGCGTCTGCCTTTTTATAAAGATTTTATGAATTACATTTAATTTATATTTAGTTAATAGGATTTGTCTAAAGGATTTGCTCACTTTGTTAGAGCACAATTATGCAACGCCAAATTCCTGAGATGGTGCATACCTTTGATATTTGCAAAGCGTAAATTAAAATATTTCCTTAACGGCACCATTTTTATCTTTCAAACTGAATTTTTCTTTGAAATCTACATCGTTTTCAAGATAAGTGACTGGTATTCTCAGTTGTCTTTCAAATTTTATCCATGTATTTGATGATGTTATTTGGCCTTCCAGCTTAAAAAAGCGGTAGGCATACTCTCTCCAATAATGTACTAAAATATCAGAATATATTATATCCCAATTATGTGATATGTTTAAATGAAGAGAAATAAATGGGAAGTGGTTAATAAAAATTAATATTAAATCTAATTAATGTGAAAATTACAGCTACTAAATAGTTTTAAATTCGGACCATCTTACATTCAAGATCAATAAAACTATATATAACATGAAAAACCTCTACATGAGTGCATTTACCTTATGCATAGGCTTGAGTCTCTCAGCACAAAATATAGTCTGGGAAAAGAATATTAAATCCAGTAGCCAGGATTTTCTAAGCCAAATCACGATAACCATTGACCAACAATATCTGATCACCGGGAGTTCTATCAAGGCAGGAAGCGGGAAGACGGAGGCTGGAAGTAAGCAGAACAACGGTTACGATTTCCATCTGGTCAAATTGAACCAGCAGGGAGAAGAAGTCTGGGAAAAATACTTCTATGGACAAAATCATGATTATTTATCAGCAACAGTGACTACGCAGGATGGTGGATTCCTTTTAGCCGGAACTTCTTATTCAGGAAAAGGACTGGATAAAAAAGAGGATTCGAAAGGTGGATCAGACATATGGCTGATCAGAATCAATGAATTTGGGGATGAATTGTGGCAGAAAACATTGGGAAGTTCTTCAGATGAAGAAGCAAGAGCTGTCATTCAGACTACAGATTTAGGGTTCTTTGTTGCGGGTAATGTCCAGAATGCTGCAAAAGGTTACGGTTCCAAAGATGTTCTAATTACCAGACTTGATAAGGACGGAAAAGAACTCTCCCAATTAATTGTAGGCGGAAAAGGTCTGGATGAAGTTAAGAAAATGATTCCAACAGGAGACGGCGGTGTCCTGCTGGGAATATATTCCAGAAGCTCCGAGGTTCGTGTTTCGGGATCTGGAAGCACTCAAGCCAACAACCAACGATCTGCAATCTCAACAGCCATTAGCCAGGTGCCCAAAGGCAGCAGCAATTTCGGTGAAGGCGACTATTGGATCGTTAAACTTGATAAAAACGGAAAAGTAGAATGGGAAAAGAATTTTGGTGGTAAAGGAGATGATCATATCAGAACTCTGGCGTTAACTTCAAATGGATTTATCATTGGTGGCGAATCAAGATCGGAAAGATCAGGGAACAAAACTGTAGGCATTGAAGAAGGCACAGACCTTTGGCTGATTTCTTTAAACGAAAGAGGAGATGAACAATGGCAAAAATCTTACAATTTCAAAAACAGAGACATTTTAATGGGAATGAGCGTTGTAAGCGGGAAGATGGAAGATGGAAGCGAGAAGTCTAAAGGCATTCTGCTGGGAGGTTATACTCAGGCTGAAGGAAGAATTCAAACGGATGATGAAACGTTCTGGATGCTCTATCTTGATCAAAATGGAAATGAAAAATGGAGAAAGCACGTCAAAGGAGAATCCAGACAAAAAGAAGAAAGGCTTTCTGATTTAAAACTCAACAGAGACGGCTCTATTGTCTTAGCCGGAACCAGCGCGGAAGAATTAGGAAAAGAGAACTGGAAGATTGTAAAGCTTGGAGACAAACAGGTTGATCAGTTAATTGAAAAATACGACATCAAAATCTATCCAAACCCAGTCTCAGATTACGCTTACGTGGAAATTGGCTTTGACTTTAAGGATGCTGATATTCTTCTGTATGATATGTCCGGAAGACAGCTTCAAAGTATAAAAACTAAGAACAGAGTGACCAAGCTTAATACCCAATCACTTATAAAGGGCGCTTATCTAGTTTCTGTAAAAACAAATGAAGGTAAAACGACATCTGCTAAACTCATTAAACAATAAATATAATGAAAAAGATATATAAAAACTTTTTTATCCTGCTGTTCTTTTTACTATTGGGATTAAGGCAAGGATATGCACAGAGTGGTATGGCATTAGAAAAATCCATTGCCTCGTTATCCAGTTATATAGATGCTCCTGTTAATGAAGCTACGGGACTTCCTAGTATTAGTATTCCTATTTTAAATGTTCCTATGCCGGATCATAGTGTAGATTATCCTATCAGTTTAAGATATAACGTCAGAAATTCTGAAAATACATTCAATGTTAGTGATGTAGGCCAGGGATGGTCATTATTCGGAACAAGTGTTATTTACAGGGAAGAGCGGGGAAATGTAGGAGAATGTGATAGGGTGAATTATCCTTCTGTTTCCCAGGAAGATACTTATTATTATAATGTGCTTGACTTATCTGGAAAACTTGCCATCAAAAAGACAGCCGGTGTTTATAAAGTGGTCAATCTAACACCTACTAACAACATTAAAATAGAAGTTAATAATTCTAATGCGATCCCGGGATTATTTACTCCTATCGACTTTACCATTATCACTGATAATGGTTATAAGTATAACTTTACTAAAATTGATACTTACCAATTTAGATGTTACGCATATGATTATCCAATCACTAGTGGAATAACATCTTCCTATTATCTTACCAAAATTGTGAGCCCATCCAATGTTGAAATCGCAAACCTTGATTATCAGTTACAAAGTAAGACTTTGCCGAACCTAGAAATCAAAAAATATTGCAAGATAAAATCAATAAAGACTTCAAAAGGAGAAGTTAACTTTGATTTTGCTTATGATGATGGTTTGGTAAATACCGTAAATGACCCTCTGCGACTGAATAAAGTAAGTCTTAAAAATCCTGCAGGAGAAGTCTTATATTCCTTTTTAATTAACACATATATTTCCTCTTTTCCTTCCAATGATCAGATGAAAAGAAAACGTATACTCAATTTTATAAGAAAAAATGATAAAATTGATCTGAAAATAGAACAAACCGTTTTTGATTATGAAAATAGCGCACAGTCTGGGCAGCAGGAAGGCATTTTAAAGAAGGTAACATTACCTGCCGGAGGAGTTGTGGAGTATAATTATGAAGATCATGTGTATCCTAATCATATTTCTCCCGTTGCAAATCTGGCGAAAAGAATTAAAAACATCAACTATTACAAAAATAGTATTGATACTACTCCTGAAAGAACGATTAATTATAATTATAATTTCTTTGGCACCACATCTTCATCAGGATATAAATATTTTGGTGAACTGGATGAGTATTCTGACCAGAAAAATGTTGCTTATATTCTTTATAAAAATGTTAAGATATGGGAAGCAGGTAAAGGATATATACAAAAAACATTTGTTACTCCTAATGATTATCCGAAATACCTGACTTCACAGTTATATGTCAATTATTACTATTTCTGGCCCAATTATAATATTACAAGATGGGGGTTACTGTCCAAAGAAGAAATATATAATGAAGAGAGTGCATTGCTTTCTCAAAAAGAATATAAATATTTCTTCGATCAATATCAGGACAGCCAGTATGATTTCAAAATTACACCGGAATATTCAGTATTTATTTCAGAACATATTTCCAGTAAGATCGCTTACATTCTGAAAACAAACCAAACAGAGAAGGTATTTGATCCTTTTAATAAAAGTATAACTAAAGAATCAGAGGTTAGTATCAATGCCATGAATCTCAAGCCTGGTTATTTAAAATCTATTGTTAACGGAAATATAAAAGAAAAATTCATTGCATATCCTATTAATTTACCGGGTTATTCTCATTTGGAAAATGCAAATATGAAAGGAATTCCAGTAATTACCGAAGAAAAGGAAAATGGAAAACTGCTCTCAAGATCAAAAGTATTATTTAATAATGGTTCTTTGTTACCCACTTCTATTCTTACTACCAATATCGTAGATGAGAGCACAAAAGAAAGTGTAAATATGAATTTGTATGACAACAAGGACAACCTTCTACAGTTTTCCAATGTTTCAGGAGTACCAACTGCCATGATATATGGATATAACCAATCTTCTTTAATCGCTAAAATTGAAGGAGCCACTTATAATCAGGTTCAGAATTTGGCACAAGCTATCATTGCTGCTTCAGACGTGGATAATAGTACAGGAACTCAGGCATCAGAAGATGCATTGCTCTCAGCACTAAATACTTTCAGAAATAATCCTGCTTTATCACAATATCAGATTACTACTTATACACATGACCCGCTAGTTGGAGTGAGAAGCACAACACTTCCATCCGGAGTGAAACAATATTATATGTATGACAATGCGGGCAGACTCCAATTTATTAAAGATAAAAACGGATATATCCTGGAGGATTATCAATACAGATATAAAAACTATAAAGATTAAACTATGAAAAAAACATATTCTAGTATACTGATATTGGTTGGGCTTTTGCATTACGCCCAGACTGTTCCTCCAATATATAATGGACAAAATTCAGATCTTTCAGGAGTTAATGAGAATTACATCTATGTTCGTAACTATCTGGAGCCAACAAGTGTTAGTAATCCTAAAGCGAAACAGATTCAGAATATCCTTTTTTTTGACGGATTAGGAAAACCGAATCAAAATGTAACAATTCATGCTTCTCCCACAGGTAATGATCTGGTTACTCATATTCCTTATGATAATTTCGGAAGACAGGCTGAAGATTGGCTTCCTGTACCAATGAGCAGTCAAAATGGTAATATCCAGGTTCCACCTTCCACTTCAGGATATTATAAAACCTCTTCCGGCAGTGTGGATGCACTGATATATGGCAAAAAGAATTTAGAAAATTCTCCTTTAGATCGTTTGCGGTCTTATGCGGGTCCAGGAACTGACTGGTCTGATAAGCAGTCTATTTATAATTATTATACTAATAATGACGCAGAAGTCTACAAATTTACTACCACCTCAACATTGAATAACGGAGTCATTTCGTCTGTTTTGAATTCTCAACTCATAAATTATCCTGAAGGCGCGTTATATAAAACCGTTATTAACGATGAAGATGGACATGAGGTTACAGAATTTAAAAATGAGCAGGGACAAACCTTATTGACACGTAAAAAGCAAGGTTTTTCTTACCTTAGTACTTATTATGTTTATAACGAATATAATCAATTAGCTTTTGTTATACCTCCCTTAGCAAGCCAGAAGATTGCAGCAGCTAATAGTGTTACCCCAGATATTCTCGCAGGCTTAATTTACCAATACAGATATGATGGCTGGAATCGTTTGACAGAAAGTAAAACTCCAGGAATAGACTGGAAATATATGGTGTATGATCAGATGGATAGATTAGTCATGTCGCAGGATATTAATCTCCGTTCTCAGGGAAAATGGCTCTTTACAAAATATGATGCTTTGGGTCGTATTGCTTATACGGGGCTTCTCAATAGCTCAGGCGACAGGCAGGCTCAACAGGCTGCAATCAATACAAATCCTGGTGAAACGAGGAGTAGCAGTGGCTTTACTGATTTAGAAGGTTCCACGATTTATTACACTAACGGGAATACTTATCCACAAAGTAATATGACGGTTTTAAGTGTTAACTATTATGATACGTATCCTCCGGGAAGTCCTTCAAACAGTTCAGGAGTGGTTACCCAATCTTATCTTTTGGCTTCCTTTGTAAAAAATATAGAGAACAATAGCTGGACAAAAAACTACATATATTATGATGAGAAAGGAAGAGCAATAGCAGACCATTCGATCAACCATTTGAATGGCTATACCAAAAAAGAATCTACGCTTACCTTTTCCGGAGTACCTTCAAATATTTTGACGCATCATAAAAAAGATGCAAACAGTCAGGAAGTAACAATCAGTGAGTCTTTTACTTATGATCATCAAGACAGATTAATAAAACATACTCATCAAATAAATGGTGGAGCAGAAGAAACTCTCGCTGAATATATTTACAATGAGTTGGGACAGCTTCAGAATAAAAATGTAGGTAATGGTATACAGTCACTGGCTTACCGGTACAATACACGTGGGGCTTTAACTCATATTAATGATCCTAACAGTTTAAATAATAAGCTTTTCGGATATGAACTTAAATACACGAATCCTCAAAGCAATAATGCAATCTATAGCGGAAATATCGCAGAGATCGACTGGGCCACTCAAAGTGATGGCATATTGAGAAGATATGATTATAGCTATGATGGAGTTAACCGACTATCAGGCGGACTTTACATAGAACCTAATGCCACAAATCCAAATGTTTATTACTTCAACGAAAGTGCTGAATACGATGGCAATGGGAACATATTGTATCTATCCAGATCTAGAAAGTCGCAAAACAGTACATTTGCTGAGTATGCTGATGGATTAAGCTATACCTATGATAATAACAGCAACAGGCTTGTAAAAGTAAAAGATACCTCTAGTAATGGAGCAGGCTATCCCATTGGAGGAAATGCAATTACTTATGATGACAGTGGGAATATGAAAAATCATTTAGATAAAGGAATAAATACAATAAATTATAATTTCCTAAATCTTCCTAATAACATAAGTGTAAATCCTGGAACAAAAAAACAGGGAACTATTCAATATATTTATAGAGCAGACGGTACTAAGGTTGCTAAAACATATACAGGTACTTTAAACTCAATAACTACCACAGAGTATATTGATGGATTTCAATATTCTTCTTATGCAGGTTTTTTAACTCCAATTACACCATCAGGGCTTCAATTTGTACCAACAAGTGAAGGATATTATGATTTTACAAAAAGTAAGTATATTTACAACTATACAGATCACCTTGGAAATGTAAGGGTAAGTTACCTTAAAGGAACCAGTGGAGCAGCAGAGATCATTGAAGAAAACAACTATTATCCTTTTGGATTAAAGCATGAAGGATATAATAATATAGGATTAGGTAATTCTAATTATAAATATGGCTATCTGGAGAATGAATTGCAGGAAACAGGAATGTATGATATGAATGCTCGTTCTTATATGCCTGATCTGGGAAGATTCGTACAGCATGATCCTTTAAGTTCTCTGTCATTAGATGCTTATGGATATGCTTTTAATAATCCTATAGCTATTAAAGATCCCACAGGGCTGTTTGGAGAAAGTGCAAACTGTCCTCCGGATTGTTCAATTCCTCCTAATTCTCCGGGTGGCGCCAATAATCCACGCCTTATCGAAGAGGTGGTAGTGGGTAATAATCCTGGCGGAGGTTATCTGCCTGCCGGCTTTTATTATTATCCTTGGGGTGGCTATGGCTATGGCGATTATAGCGGAGGATCCAACAGCGTGGGACCTGTATATAACATTACAAATGCACCAGGGGAAGATCCGCTTGCATGGTTGCGCACGAGGAATATGCCTAGTTTCCAGGATACGTATACCTGGGGAAGTAGGGGAAATTGGTTTTTTGGAGCAGCAGCTGCTTTATCAGTAATAAAAGGAGGTTTGAATGCTGAAAGAATGTATGGACAGGGAATCAGAAGAGGCATAACTGCCAATTATCAATTAACAGGAAGAAATCTGAGCCAATTTGGAAGCATGGCACCTACAAAAGCATCTTTTCCAACTTCTTCTTTAGCAAAATGGGGAGGAATTGCTGGAAAAGTAAGCGTTGGAATTGGTATTGTGTTAGATTATAGAGCACTCCAAAAAGGAGAAATTTCTGAAAGTAAATTTTATTTCAATTCAGGAGTGGGACTTTATGGGTTAACCGCTGTAGGAGCTGTTCCATCCATATTGTATTTTGGTGTAGACGCTTTTTATCCGGGAGGTTGGACAGGTAATGCAGAACATCCGGGAGCATTTAATGATCAATCCCGATTGAATCAGGAAAATAGTTTTAATCCATATTGGCAAATTTGGCCAGGAGCAATGAAACAATAAACAAATTCTATGAACAAAATAAAAAGAGCATATTATTACTTTTTCTATAAAATGTATAAGGCAATGATATGGACATCATTTCCATTTAGAAATTTTTTGAACGGGTTTAGAGCGGGCTTGGTAATGATAGTTCTTGAATTCTGGATTGCATTTTCTATCCAAAATTATTATTATATAATCAATAATATAAATCCAAAATCCATTTCAGATTTATCATTGTATATTGTAGGTGTTATTATAATAATATTCAATTATGTAACACTTGATCATAATAATAATGTTTGGAAAAAATATAATTTGGAATTTGACAATCTGCCTAAAAGAAAGAATCTAATAGGCGGCATAATTGTTTGGTCAATAGTTTTATTTATAATTATTAATTTTTTTGCATCTATCCATTATTCCCAAAAAAAGTTTTCTATTCGCTATACTCCAGAATTTATTGCAAAAGAAAGAAGAATAGATTCTTTACAGAAAGCTCAGCAAATTGAAAAACTAAAAAAAATCTATGGAGAAGATAAAAAAAAAGACAATGAATAAACCTGCTGCAATAAGAATCCCTTCATATAGGATCTTATTAAATTACTTTTCTATCCTAGCGTGAGCGCAATACCCGTATCTAGAACAAGATTAACAAAGTCGATAAATAAATCCGAGAAGATAGTAGCTTCTCGGATTTTTATGTATAGAATTTAAATGTTAAATGGAATCTGAAAGTATTTTTTTTGTTAGAACCTGATTACTGAATCATTACTTGTGACCTAAGGTTTCAAGAACGTAGTAAGTAAACAATTGGAGTTGCTAACATTATGAGTATGCTAGTCAGGTATTTTCAATAGGGGTTTAGATCATATAATTGATCCGGAATTTATTAAAAAAAATGGCGCCAACTGTCTTTAGTTGGTGCCATTTGGCTGTTTGTGACCTCAACGAGCGTATCTTCAAACACTTTTATCGATGATTTGGTTCGTTTGAGCCAAATTAGACAAGAATTACAAATTCATTTTTAAGGTAATTTTCATGTAGGCTACACTTCGTGCAATTTAGTTTTAAGCATTTGAAACAATCAAAGTTGACACAGTTGGACCTCTATTTACTTTGATTGTTTTTTATATCAGAGCTGTCATTATGTGCTGTTTATTTTACATTTATAGTTATTAACTACTTTTTCTAAATTTCTTCTGTTTCCATTAAAGCTGATATTTGTCAATATGTATACCCCTATATTTTGTTTAGGATAAATCATAAACCAATTTTGTATTCCGTATACCACCGTGATATCTATAATTAATTCATTACCATTTTCTACGATATACCAATGATAATCTTCCCAAAAATCACAACTTTCTTTATATAATTTTTATGAGATTCATTTACAAGAAGGTTTGACTTGTTGAGTTGCAATTTTATATATTTCACTAGATCTGTAGTCGTAGAATGCAATCCTGAAATTCAACCCCATAAAGTACTATTGAAGTTGGGCATTATCTCATTTCTATCGTTATAGCCTTTTACCAATATTATAGGCTATTTCTAATATATCTGCTTATCACTACGTATTATCTTAAATATGAATAATTGTAAAAGATTAGAAGAGGCTTTCATACATTTACTTTACGATCAAAAGATATTCTTTTATACTTTAAAAGGCATAGTTGGTTTGAGTAATTAATTCCTACTATATCTTCATATTTTTCATTTTAATAAAATAACTTGTGTCTATATGACTTAAGTCATAAGCTAGATTTTTATGGAGTTGTAATTTTGAAATACACCATAAAATGAAAGATGAAATGAGCACAGTTACAATAATATTATTTATGTAGGTCATCTTTTCTGATTTATTTTTTACAATATATTTTTAAAAGATAGAACGATATTCACTTTATTTTAATATTTGTAAAGTTCACTTAAATTATTCTGTTTTTGTTCTTATGGAAACTAGAATTCAGAATAGGAAATAACCGATTAATACATATCATTAAACAATGCTGTTGTATCTCAATCCATTTTACATCATCACATTAGATCAACTTCAATAACATATTTATCAAATACTAATAATTTATATTATGGAAAATGAAAATTTAGGATCAAACTCGAAACGTGATCAACTTCAAGATCATACAACGGATAACAGCAACGAAAAACTGACCACTAATCAGGGATTAAAGATCAATAACAATCAAGATTCACTGAAAGCAGATGAAAGGGGGGCATCTCTTCTTGAAGATTTTATTCTCAGAGAAAAAATCACTCATTTTGACCACGAACGAATTCCGGAAAGAGTTGTTCATGCAAGAGGTTCCGGTGCTCACGGTGTTTTTAAATTAAATAAAAGTCTGGCAAAATATACGAAAGCTAAATTTTTAAACAATATAGATGAAGAGACTCCTGTATTTGTGCGTTTTTCTACCGTTGCGGGAAGTAGAGGAAGTACAGATTTGGCTCGTGATGTAAGAGGATTTGCGGTAAAATTTTATACGGAAGAAGGCGTTTATGACTTGGTAGGTAATAATATGCCTGTATTTTTTATTCAGGACGCTATAAAATTTCCAGATCTGGTCCATGCGGTAAAACCTGAGCCTGATAATGAGATTCCACAAGCTGCTTCGGCTCACAACACTTTTTGGGATTTCATTTCATTAATGCCAGAAAGTACACACATGATCATGTGGTTGATGAGTGATCGTGCGATCCCGAGAAGTTTCCGTATGATGGAAGGTTTTGGCGTGCATTCCTTTAAATTTATCAATGAACAGGGTGATGTACACTTTGTAAAATTTCATTTTAAACCCAAATTGGGAGTTCATTCGGTCGCATGGCCGGAAGCACAGAAAATTTCAGGAAATGATCCTGATTTTCATCGTCGTGACCTTTGGGAAGCTATTGAGAACGGAGCTTTCCCTGAATGGGATTTGGGGGTGCAGGTCGTTCCTGAAAAAGATGAACACAAATTTGATTTTGATCTCCTTGATCCTACAAAAATTATCCCGGAAGAGCTTGTTCCTGTGGAACTTGTAGGAACTTTAACATTAAACCGAAATCCGGATAATTTCTTTGCAGAAACAGAGCAGGTAGCATTTCATCCCGGTCATATTGTTCCCGGCATAGATTTTACCAATGATCCTCTTTTACAGGGAAGACTTTTCTCATACACCGATACTCAGCTTACCAGATTAGGCTCTCCGAATTTTCATGAAATTCCGATCAACAGGTCCATTACAACCATTCACAATAATCAGCGTGACGGACACATGCGTCAGCAGATCGTTAAAGGAAAAGTAAGTTACGAACCCAATTCAATGGGTGGGGGGTGTCCGTTTCAGGCTATGATGAAAGAAGGAGGTTTTGTCTCCCAGGGGGAGCGGGTAGAAGGACATAAAGTAAGGGCAAGAAGCTCAAGCTTTGTAGACCATTATTCTCAAGCAAAATTATTTTACAACAGTCAGTCTGCTTTTGAAAAAACGCATCTGCAAAATGCATTGGTTTTTGAGCTTTCAAAAGTAACGCTTCCTGCCATCAGAGAACGAATGGTTGGTCAGTTAGCTTTTGTAAACAAAGATTTGGCACAGGAAGTGGCATCCAGATTAGGTGTTGAGGTTAAAATTCTCGATCAGCCCAATCAAAGTATTCCTGCAGATGCCGATCCAGCAAGCCTCCAAAGTGCAGAAACTGAACCTTCCTTAAAATTTTCAGAAGCGCTGAGTATGGCCAATACCGTTAAAGATACCATTGAGAGCCGTGTAATTGGCTTTATGATGACTGATGGGTTTGATGCTACTTCTACCGATCATTTAATAGAAAAATTAGAAGGGCAAGGTGCAGTTGTACAATATATTGCTGATTCCGTAGCGCCGGTAAAATCTTCGGACGGACAGACGTACATTCCAGATCATTCATTATCTACAACTTCAAGTGTTTGTTTTGATGCCCTGTATATCTGCAGCGGTGCAAAATCTGCAGAAGGCTTTGTAAAGCCTGGAAATAAAAATATGACGGTTGATTTTATTAATGAAGCATTCCGTCACTGTAAAGCCATTTATTTTGGATATGATACTGAAGTAATCAAAAACCTTACGGATGTGGCATCGATCAAACATGATGATCCTGGAGTAATTTCTGCTAAGGATGCTGATTCTGATGACTTATTTGTTGAGGCTATAGCTAATCACAGGGTATGGCAGTTTGAAAAAGAAAGAAACGGATTAATATAAAAAATGAGTAGAAACTACTTGACATTCATATCAACACCAACAAATTAAAATATTATGAAAAAGACAATTCTAATCATTGTAGCCATTGCTGCAATAACGGCATGTAACAAAAAAGAAACTACTACTGTTGATCATTCAGCTGATCACAGCGAAATGTCTGCTCCCGTGGATTCGGGTGCAATGCCTGGAGATTCTCTTTCAACTTCCCAAACGTCTTCTGAAGCAACATCATTAAATGATCAGGATCGAAAATTTGCTAATGCAGCAGCAAAAGGAGGAATGATGGAAGTGATGGCGGGAAAACTTGCATCTCAAAATGCGACCAACTCAGCGGTTAAAAAACTGGGTGAAATGATGGTAGAGGATCACACCAAAGCCAACGAAGAATTAAAGCAGTGGGCCTCTAAAACCGCTTACACTTTGCCTACCAGTTTAGATAAAGACCAACAGAAGACATACGATGATCTGAAGGCAAAAAAAGGAGCTGATTTTGATCGCATGTACACCGATATAATGGTTAAGGATCATGAAAAAACAATAGCTGATTTTAAACAGGAAGTCACTGACGGTTCCGAATCTTCTCTGAAAAATTTTGCTACAAAGACGCTTCCCACGTTAGATCATCATTTAATGGAGTCTAAAAAAGTAAAAGATGTTGTAAAATAATGTCGAATAAATATCCGGTAATCAACTTCTGATAAGCTATTGGATATTATTTAAATTCCTATTTGTTAATTCCGAAAAATCAAATGCATGCCTATTTGAGGATTAAAAATTATGATTTGTAAGCTGGTAAACGAAATTGAGAGGGATAAAATGCAAAATAAAAATATCATCTTTATTCATGGCGATGCCAAATATGTAATTTTTGATTCAGTGAATTCTGTGATATGATAAAGTGTAAATTTTGGATACGCTTCACAGCTCAATTTTTTTTAACGATCCAAACTGCATTCCATTCATGTGCGAAGGGAATAAAAAAATAGCGGTTGCGTATTTATTATATCAGTGTAGTATGGTAAAGAATATTGAATTTTGTATTCAACGATTTTCTACCCAAAAGAAAGGAGAGAATTTTATTGGATAATGGATGGAAAAAGGGTTTTTACAGTTAATACATTGGTAAGATAAATGATTATTATAATGCAGGCCTTATATATGAGAAAAATGAATCAATTAAAATCAGATACAAATGAGTAAACATAATTTTTTTTATCGTAACAGTTTAAGTATCGTTCTTTTTACATTGATGTTTATTAGTCTGTACGGACAGATCCTGACAGGATTGAAAACTGAAAACAAAGAATTGGCTGAAGGAGGGCAACGTCTTGTAAGTATGAAAGAATACCTTCATAGCGGCCATTTTATTCAGGCAACTTTTGAAAATTGGGAAAGTGAATTTCTTCAGATGATGCTGTATGTTTTATTAACGGTTTCTCTCAGGCAAAAAGGTTCCAGCGAGTCAAAATCTATGAAAGATAAAGAAGAGGTTGATAAAGAGCCTGTGGCACATTCCAAAGCGCCATGGCCTGTGAAAAAAGGAGGGGTTTGGCTGAAATTTTATAAACATTCCTTATCAATTGCTTTCGCAACCCTATTTCTGATAAGTTTTATTTTACATTTTTATGGCAGTCTTTCTGATTTTAATGATGAACAGATTATGAAAAGTAAATCGGCTGTAACAGCATTACAGTATATTTCAGAGTCAAGATTCTGGTTTGAATCCTTTCAGAATTGGCAGAGTGAATTTTTAGCGGTAGTTTCTCTTGTCCTTTTATCTATTTGGCTGCGTGAAAAAGGTTCTCCTGAATCTAAACCGGTAGATATGCCCTACGACGAAAATTAAAAATGATACATGAAACCTAAGGAAATCTTCGGTTTCCCCAATACTTTGAGAGAAGGGCTCATGTTGATAAACAATTGGAAAAGGTATTGTGGTGAAAGTTTTGCAGATTTTAAACTTTTCGCTTCAGAAGGGAAAATGGTGGAGCGGTATCCGCTAATCGGGGATTATATAAAAATAGACGTTCTGCAACCGGGAGTGGCTGAAGCAAAAGGCTTCGATTGGGTACAGATTACCTATTTGTTTGAAAAACACACGCATGGCATTTGTCTTGATTTTGTGAAGATGACGTGCAGACATTCGCCCTTGCCTCCCACAAGACAAATCAATTTGGTGAGCATTTTGTATTCTAACTTAAAAAATAGAAAATATGAGAGCGATCTGGAACGGAGCAATAGGTTTTGGGTTGGTAAAATATACCAATCAAGCTGTACTCGGCCAGTGAATCGAGTACATTAGATTTGGATATGCTGGATAAAAAGGATCTAAGCAATATCAGGTACAAAAGGATAAACGAAAATACCAATAAAGAGGTAGCTTGGGAAAATACAGTAAAAGGTTACAAAATAGAAGATAAGTATATCGTATTGGATGCTGAGGGTTTTCAAGCGGTAAGTCCTGAAAAATCAAAAATTCTAAGCATTATTCAGTTTGTAAAAGAAGAGGAAGTTGATCCAGCTCTTTTTGAAACGCCCTATTTTCTGGAACCTCAAAAAAATGGTGAAGCGGCTTATAAATTATTAATGAAAGCTTTAGTGAAAACCAAAATGGCCGGAATAGGTTCCTTTATTCTAAGGAAAAGTGAAATTCTGTGCATGATTCGCCCTTACCAAGATGAAATCCTAATGGTAAACAGGATGCGCTACCCTGAAGAAATGAGAAATTATAGAGAATTGAAAATTCCATCAGGAAAAGCTCCAAAAGCTAAGGAATTGAAAATGGCTGAAACCTTGATTAAATCATTAGCCGAGAGTTTTGATCCTACAAAATACAAAGATGCTTACAATGATGATCTTCTGAAAATTATAAAGCAGAATGCAAAAGGTAAAAGAATAAAAACTAAAGAAACTAAAGAACCGGCCGGAAAGGCAACGGACCTTATGACAATGCTGAAAGCCAGTCTCGAGTCGGGAAAAAGAAAAGCACGATAAATTGTTGACCAGGTCATTAATTAGCAGCTGTAAAAACTTTAAATTTTTTTTAAATGGCATTGGAAGAATATCATAAAAAAAGAGACTTTAAGGCAACCTCCGAACCGGAAGGCAAACAGAAAGAAAGTAAAGCGAAATTGAAATTTGTGATCCAGCGCCATGCAGCAACGCGTTTGCACTATGATTTCCGATTGGAAATGGATGGGGTTCTTAAAAGCTGGGCTGTTCCAAAAGGTCCTTCTCTTAATTCCTCAGATAAAAGATTGGCAATGATGGTGGAAGATCATTCATATGAATATCGAACATTTGAGGGAAGGATTCCTGAAGGAAATTATGGCGCAGGAGAAGTCGAAATCTGGGATGAAGGAACATATGAACCATTAGAAAAAGTAGAAGGAAAAACTGATGATTTAATAATGCGTGCAGAACTGCATAAGCAAGCTCTGAAATTTATTTTACATGGCAAAAAGCTGAAAGGAGAGTTTAGATTGGTGAAAATAAAAAATGCTGCAGAAGAGAATGCATGGTTGCTCATTAAACATAAAGATTGTTATGCGGTTTCAGAAGAATATAATGCCGAAGCGCATACCTCAAAAAATTCTAAAGTAACAGCTTATCTTAAGACAAAGAGCATTAAAAAAAAATCATACCACCGAAAGCCTGAAGCATTATAACAATTATGCAAAAGTATTTATAAGGGAAAAGAAACTGCCCGATTTCATCAGACCTATGCTCTGTAAAACAAGTGAAAAACCTTTTGATGACAAAGACTGGGCCTTTGAAATAAAATGGGATGGATACAGAGCTATTACAGATATCAAAAACGCCGGGATTCGATTTTATTCCAGAAATGGATTAGACCTTTCAAAATCCTTTAAAAAAATTGCTGATGCACTCAGAATTCAAAGACATGAAATGGTAGTGGACGGTGAAATTGTTGCATATGATGATAAAGGAAAGCCAAATTTCCAATGGTTGCAGAGAAT
This sequence comes from Chryseobacterium sp. SIMBA_028, assembly GCF_046535285.1. NCBI lineage: Bacteria > Pseudomonadati > Bacteroidota > Flavobacteriia > Flavobacteriales > Weeksellaceae > Chryseobacterium > Chryseobacterium sp. SIMBA_028. The sequence goes on from NZ_JAWRWZ010000008.1 coordinate 34,831, forward strand.
TGCAGAACAACAGACGGATGTTCCAATTTCCCATAGTTCTTTTAAAGAATCCATAAATTTCATTTTCAACAAAAATATAAAATTAGTTAGTATCTGTATGACCGTACTGGAGATTCTACTTAAAGGTGATTGTTCATACGATTGGTATCTAGGCTTTGATCTTCACATAAAATCTTGAAACAGGCTAGAATACCTTTAATTTTTCCATGAGAATATTCAGATGTGTTATTCTGCATGAGAATAAACTTATGATACAGGACTATTCAATAAGCTGCCGGACATCTAATGCGACATGATGATAATCACTTAAAATCTTTAGAAAACTAGTCTTAGGAGCTTTTATAATGCTACATTTCGAAATGGCTATAACATTACCGGATATGTTTTTTTAATGAAGATAATAGCTCATAAACACTTTGTCTGTCTGTTAATACGTTTGAATGAGTTTTTTATCTTCTTCTTCTTCTTCTTCTTCTTCTTCTTTGGTATGACCTAGCTTTACAGTGCGGTAATGATCTGATAGTAAAACTGAGGTTCATCACCTTCTTCAAAAATAACATAAGATGGACTGTAAGTTTCAGTAAATCCACCATATAAGGATAGTGAATTAATATCAATAAGCATAGCAAATTATTATGTTACAGTATCGTCTGGTTATGTTCCAAACAATACCATATATGAATATATTGTAATAAATATTTTGTTTTTTATTATTCTATTTTTATCAGATGATTCCAGCAACCATATTCAAATCAGTTCTTTTCCGAATAAAAAGCAGAAAAGATTCTGAAACTGATGTACATACATACAGTTTATATTATTTCCGTAAAGTTTCAATCCGGTCATGGAGTGCTTATGACGAAGATCAATATCGTATTTTAAAAATTCTTGCCCTCTTTCAAATCTTATGATATACTCTGAATCATAGGTTTTGACAAAACCGAATTTCATAAGCCAGGATTCATCTATTTTTACTGGTTTTATTGATTTTGCTGGTACAGATAAACGGTTTTTCGACTCTTCTATTTTGACCCAATATTCTTCATTTTCATTTTGAAATACCTCTGTAAGCGTATATACTTTGTTTTTGTATCTGACGAAATTCTGGATTTTTAACTCTGTGACTTTCATATTTTGACGATTAGTTAATTTCGATTTTTCGTGTGTCATAGTAATTTAATAGAAATTTATTAAGTAGTATGGCAATGTAACTTATTTGTATTGTTACAGGAAAATAGGTCAGTTTGCTCCGACGACTCATATCAAAGGTAAAAGATCAACAATTAGTTATATATGATTAAGGTCATATAAGAGAATGCTATTGAGACCGAGAATGTAACAGGAGTTGTTGCCTTTAAAAGCAATGAATACCACAATTTAAACATAGAATATATCAGGTAAATGGTAAAAAAATATTGTTTGTGATTTCACTCATAAACTACAGTAGATTATGTGAATATTTTTGGCAATAGATATATAAAACTTATTATCCTAAACTAAATTATATTTATATGAAAAATTCATTGCTATTGATGCTTGGTATATCTGTATGTATGCTCAGCTGTAAAAAACAAAACATTGAGAACGAGACACGGGCTGACTCCACAGTAAACCCCGACACTTTTGACTCAGCAAATGTGGCTCCTGCCACACCTTCAAATCCCCCAACAGATACAGCCGCTTACCGAAGTGGCCCAGATACATTGCAACAATCGAAAAAACAGAACGATTCCATAACACGCTAACACTTTTTTTAGACTCCATATATTCTTGGCCTTCCTGTTTTCAGGGAGGCTTCTTTTATGAATTATTGATTATAAGCAGGCTGTGTATAAAATTCATGATTAATATTTAAATCTAATGCTTATTGGTGTGATCCCTTCTGAATTGCAGAAAAGGTTTCTAACAATAGAGAACTGTGAGTAGTAATTTATGATATAAGTCATAATTTTATTAGTGCTACCATTATAAACTGTAAATGATGCATTATAATTCATTATTAATAGTTTAAATATGTTTTTTAAGAAATATAAATAGCATTTTATAATAATATGATAAAATTTTATTTTTATGATATCAATCATAAAATGTTCATTATCAGTCTTCATACTTTTGTAGTACACACACCACAAAATTTAATATTATGAAGTCATTCGTATTAATAGCCTTAATTTTAGGCTGCTCTGCTATGAGTTGTAAGAAGGAGGCTCAGCCTCAACCGAGATCTATTGACAGTATCAATACCGGAGACAGTATGGTTACCGGTACAGCACAGGTGACACCGGATTCCGGTGATACTACGCTTCCTATGGACAGTACAGCTTACGATGTAGATTCTATTAAAAATAGTAAGTAACCTCACTGTAAGCTACTTTTCCACCCACAGAATCAAATTCTGGAGATTTCTATACTGATCATTTCCATTGTATTTCACAGGAACCTTTTACGCTATATAAAACCCTAAATTTTTATTATGGGAGAATCGTCATTATTTAATCAGACGGGTATTCAGATAACATTATTACTGATGTTGATCGTTATTATTGCCGTGCTGGTGGTTCTTATTTTCAAGTTTTTATCCATTTATGCAAGGATATTAAGGCATAGGGAGCTTCTGGAAGTTCAGAAAAAGATTGAAAATATGTCCGCAGAGGAGCTTAAAGAATACGAACAGAAAGAAAGAGAATTTAATTTTCAGCCTGAAGAAAACCAGCTTTCGGGCAGTCTGCCACCTTCTGATGAAAAGGGAATTATTCAGAATATCAATTCTGTCGAAGAATTGCGGGTATTTCCAACGAAAAGAAGGACATCATCATTTTTACAATATATAAGCCCGGAGCTCAGCAGACTTATTCTTTACTTTTTAGGAACCGCCATCCTGTGGCTGATCATAGGGACAACTTTTGGGCTTTATGCCGGTATCAAATACGTTGCACCTGATGTTGAGCATACCAGCTGGCTGAGCTTTGGCAGATTGAGGCCAGCCCATACCAATGCTGTATTTTGGGGATGGGCATCTTTAGCCATGGTGGGGCTTTCATACTATGTTGTTACAAGAGTAAGTAACGTTGAAAATTACAATATCAGGCAGGGTTATATTTCTTTAATTCTGATCAATATTGCAGTGCTGGCCGGAACGATATCTTTATTGGCCGGAGTCAATAACGGAGGTGGCGAATACAGGGAATATATATGGCCTATTATGATTACGTTCGGAGCAGGGGTGGCACTTTCCTCACATAATCTGTTTAAGCCTGTTGTCAAAAGAATTGTTAAAGAAATCTATATCTCAAACTGGTATATTATTTCGGGATTTATGTTTATTGTTATTGTCATTATAGTAGGCTATATCCCTATATGGCAGGACGGAGTAGGAGAAACAATTACCCAGGGATATTATATGCATCAGGCGATTGGAATGTGGTTTATGATGATTAACCTCGGGCTTATGTATTACTTTTTGCCACAGCAGCTTAATAAACCCATTTATTCCTACAGCCTGGGTGCCCTGGCTTTCTGGACCCACATATTATTTTATACCCTGATCGGAACCCATCATTTTATTTTCAGTGCTATTCCCTGGAGGCTGCAGACCACAGCAATTGTTGCCAGCGTCGGCATGCTGATTCCGGTGGCGGCAGGCACAACTAATTTTCTTTTGACATTTAGAGGTGCATGGTACCAGCTTAAAAATAGCTATACCCTTCCTTTTTATTTCATGGCGATTATTTTTTATTTTACCGGATCTTTTCAGGGTACCGTAGAAGCTTTCAGATATACCAACTTGCTCTGGCATTTTACAGATTTTACAGTTTCCCATTCTCACCTCACCATGTATGGGATTATCACTTTTATGCTTTGGGCGTTTTCATATACCTTAATTCCTCGTCTCACCGGCAATGAGCCACCGAAACTGCTGGTAGGCATACATTTTTGGCTGGCTCTAATCGGTTTACTTTTTTATGTAATAGCATTAATGATTGGCGGAACACAAACAGGGTTGATGTGGATGAAGAAAAAGCCGTTCATAGATGGCGTTATCAACATGTTTCCTTTCTGGCTGTGGAGAGCAATAGGGGGAACTATGATGTGGGTGTCCCATCTTATTTTTGCATACAATTTTTACAGAATGGTCACCAAAGACAGCAATGTGAGGATTCCGCAGACCCCTGCTGAAATACTGGCAGCAAAGAGGCAGCATAGCCGTACAGAGTTTAACCCTTAAAAAGAAAATTATGATATTGCTAAATAACCATAAAATACTTTTCGGCTCGGCACTTTGTCTCTTTATATTTCTTACACTTTATATAGCGGTTCTTCCTGCTCTTGATAACCAAAGGATTAATAAGCCTTTACCCCGGCAGGCAAAAATACTGACAAAAGAGCAAAGAGCCGGTAAAATGGTATATATTGAAAATGGATGTGTGGCATGCCACACCCAGCAGGTAAGAAATGTTGAGATGGATAATGTTTTTGGCAAAAGGCCGAGTATTCCTGCTGATTTTGCTGTCAACAGAAGAACGGATTTCTGGAGAAATACAGCCAATCTGATGGGAACACAGAGAGCCGGTCCCGATCTTACCAGTGTAGGAGAGCGGCAGCCAAGTGCTGAATGGCATCTGATTCATCTTTACCAGCCAAGAGCTGCTGTAGAAGCATCCATAATGCCTTCCTATGAATTTCTTTTTATAGAAAGGGATTACCTGCAGCCTGGTGACGTTGAAGTTAAAGTACCGGAGAAATTTATTAAAAATAAAAGAAAGAAAATAGTAGCTACACAAAAGGCTCTTCAGCTGGTAGCCTATCTGAAATCACTTAAACAGACCGATTACACCGATAAATCTATTGTTCCGCCATTTCTTTACAAGCAGGTAAAAAAAGAGGGTGAGGGAGCTGCCGGTTCATCCAATCTTCCTGATGGAGGAGAGCTTTTTACCGCAAACTGTGCTTCCTGCCATCAGGCAAGCGGAGAAGGAGTTCCCGGGGCATTTCCTCCGCTGAAAGGCAGTCCGGTAGTGACAGGTGGTGATCTGGAACTCTATGTAACAATTATTATGAAAGGATATGATCCGAGGCCCGAATTCGCAACAATGCCGCCGGTGGGGACCAATGCCAATTTTACCGCTGAAGATGTTACCGCTATCATGAACCATGAAAGAACGAGCTGGGGGAATAATGCAAAAAAAGTGACCCTGGAAGAAGTAAAAGTAATCTATGATAAAATAAAGCAACAATGAAAAAATTAATAGTAAATGCACTGAATGTAATTTTGATTTTATGGAGTAGCTATGCATTGGCATGTGATGCATGCCAGCTGCGTCAGCCCGAAATTACTAAGGATCTCACACATGGGGCCGGTCCCGAGAGCAGCTGGGACTGGTTTATTGTAGGGATTGTTATCCTGATAACGGTTTTAGCTTTTATATTTTCAGTTAAATATCTTATAAAACCGGGTGAAAAAGATGAAAAACATATTAAGTATTCGGTTTTCTCAGATGAAAATATCACGTTATGACAAAAGACAGAAGTAAAGTGTTTCTCTTTATAGATAGTGATCCGCATCCTATTGCAGAGCTGGAAACTCCTATTGTTTTCGATCTGGATACCCAAAAGCTTCCTGATGGTGACCATGTTCTGAAAATCGTCAGCCGGTCTCCATCAGGAAAAGAGGGAATCAAAAAAATAAATTTTACCATTTCCAACGGTCCTGCTATTAAAATTGAAGGTCTGAAAAATAAAGATGTCGTAGATGGTACATTATCATTAATGATTAATGCTTATGATAAAGGAAACCAGAAAAGTTTCCTCATCACCGGTAGTGAAACCCCGCAAACGATACCTTTTTGGATATGGGTTATTATTATTCTGTTTGCAGGATGGGCTGCTTATTACGAAATAACGAGCTCAGCGGTGCAATAGAAGTTAGTTACCTTAAAGACTGACATTAAACGAAACAAAATATATAAATTAAAAAATTATGGTTATTAATGAAAAGTTTTTGCTTTCAGCGGGAGCTGAAGTAAAAGAATATAATTCCGGTGATATTATTTTTCATGACGGAGCAACTCCTCATTATTATTATCAAATCATTAAAGGGAATGTAAAACTCAATAATTATAATAAAGAAGGGAAAGAACTTATCCAGAAAATAATATCAGAAGGAGAAAGTGTTGGTGAATCACTATTGTTCACTGAAAAACCTTATCCCATGGATGCTATAGCTTTAGAGCCTTGCTCGGTTTTGCGCTTATGCCGGAACAATTTTTTTAGTATGCTCAACATATATCCTCAGTTATATTTTGATTTGTGTAAAGGTTTATCGGATTGTCTGTATTATCAGTATGTAATGCTTGAAGCCAATTCATCGCAAAACCCTTCCGAACGGATCATGGGAGTGTTGGGTTATCTTAAGGACTCAAAAAAGGATCAGTCGCAATTTTCTTTTAGAATACCATTTACACGACAGCAGCTTGCGGGTTTTACGGGTCTTTGTGTAGAGACAGCTATCAGGGTTATTAAGGATATGGAAAAGAAAAAAATAGTAAGAATTAAAAACCGAAAAATTTATTTTTAGTCTATTGTATCGGTAAAAGTTGGCAATAAAAAAGACATGACTTTAGTCATATTATAAATTTTCTTTTTTATTAATTTCAGCAATTCAGCAATTCAGCAATAATAATTTAACATAATTCGTTTATGTATAAATAGATTTATTACAAGTCAAAAAATAATACCCCAAAATTTAATATTATGAAGTCTATTACATTATTTCCATATTATGCAGCAGATGTATTTGTCGTCACATGTAGATATTATCTCATTGCCGACTTACAAAAAATATCACATTCAGAGAATTTTCAGACGTTACAGATTCGCTCATAAACCGGGATCTCCGGAGCAGCACTTCATGCTATTGCAGCTGAAGCTACTTATGCAATTTTAAACAGCAGATTATCTTTTGATAGAGTAATGAATTCGTAATTACGAATTTAATAATGCTGTTAAATTATATTTTAAAGACCAATCCAATTTTAATAAAATGCTGATAGCGGATGATCTGTGAATGAAGCATTTCATACATTTTATTTTACCTAATAAGTTTTTATTAAGATGAATATTAAAATTTATTAACAGTAAAAAAAAAAAATTATGGTTATTAACGAAGAAATTTTAAACTCAGCAGGTGCTAGGTTAAAAAGATACAACCCTGAAGAAATTATTTTTCACGAAGAAGATATACCATTATACTATTATCAAATAGTAAGTGGTGAAGTCAAACTGAATAATTGTAATGCGGAAGGAAAAGAGTTTATCCAGAATATTCTATTTGACGGGCAAAGTTTTGGCGAGTCATTGCTTTTTGGTGATAAACCATATCCAATGAATGCCATCGCTATCACTCCGTGTGCAATTCTAAGATTAGGTAAAGATGCTTTTTTAGCTATGCTGAAAAAGCATCCTTATCTGTTTTTTGATTTTTGTAAGGAGCTATCAGACAGGCTTTATTATAAATATATTATGCTTCAGAAAAATTCTCTGGAAAGTCCGGAGGAAAGACTTATCGGCGTTATGGATTATTTGAAAAGTTTTCAAAAAGAGCAGGCTATGTTCTCTTTTCAGGTACCTCTTACCAGGCAGCAACTGGCCAGTCTTACAGGGATTCGTGTGGAAACTGCGATTAAAACCATCAAACGTATGGAAAAAGAAAAAATTGTAAAAATCATTAACAGAAAAATTTTATATTAATTATTACCAATATGATATGAGTCATAAAAGACAGAATTATTCTGTTGTAAATTTGATCTAACAATCTGATTAAAGATTTACAGTCTTCCTTTTATGGAAGTTACATAAGCTTTCAGCTTAATAAAAATATCACCAAAAAACCAAACCATTGCTTTTCTGATACTAGTTAAGATTGGCAATACATCACTTACATATTAATTTTAAAAACATTCAGTTATGAACACTAGAAATTCAAGCAATCGTAGCTTAAGAAGTAATTCTTCAAATAGTGAAAAATCTACTTTGGAGGAAGTTTATCAATTAGGTTATGACCATGGTTATAACGATGCATCTGAAGATGAAGATTATGATGATGATTTCTCTGATTATGAGGATTATTATGATGATTATGAAAATAGTTATGACGATGACGACGAAGATTATGATGATGACGATTACGATAATGATGAAGATTATGATGATGAAGATTACGATGAAGATTACGATGATGAAGAAGATAACAGGGGAAGAAGCTCCAGAGGCAGAGGAGGTTCGCGTGATGGTAACCAGCAAAGAGACAGTCAGGGAAGATTCACCTCAGGAGGAAGAGGGGGATCAAGATCCAGCTCATCAGGAAGAGGAAGATCTTCTTCAGGTTCTGGAAACGGTACTTCAAGAAGAGGTTTTGCTTCCATGAGTAAGGCAGAACGTACGAGAATTGCCCGTATGGGAGGTGAAGCTTCTCATGGTGGAGGAAGATCTTCTGGGTCTGGAAGATCAGGATCCAACAGTGGTTCAAGAGGATCTGGCTCAAGATTAGGAAATAACAGTAATTCAGGTTCAGGTCGTGGCCCTAGCTCAGGAAATGGAACTTCAAGAAGAGGTTTTGCATCAATGAGTAAAGCAGAGCGTACGAGAATTGCCCGTATGGGAGGCCAGGCTTCCCATGGCGGCAGAAGATCTTCAGGATCAGGGAGATCAGGATTTGGCGGAAGACGTAATAATTCATAATTTTTTTAGATTACCTCTTTACATGTTCTAAAGAGGTAATCTTTTAACTCAATTCAAACATCATATCATGACAACAAAAACAACAGAAAACAGCAATACAACTGCATCAGCAACAGCTTCAACATCTGGAGGAAATGTTGCAGCAGATAAAAAAATGAAAGTAGGTAATGCTTCGGTAGATAAAGAAGAAATGGCAAACTCTTCCCTGCATAAATTTTTTGTAAGCGCTCTTAAGGATATTTATTTCGCAGAAAATTCCATTATAGAGGCTTTGGAGAAAATGCAGGAAGCAGCAACAACGGAAGAATTGAAAGATGCTTTTGAGGACCATCAGCTTCAGACCAAAAAACATGTGAGCCGCCTTGAAAAAATATTCAAACAGGAAATTGAGAAATACCTGAAATAAAAGTCCAACGCTTGCATTTTTGAGTAGTAATCCCGCCCCCAAAGCTAAAAAAGACATTTTCCGCCGACGCTCGCCCGAAGCTTGTCCGACGCTTTAATGCCACAGCAAATTACATAATCGAAATTATACGCAAATTGCCCACGCAAACCGTTGCCTTCCACTCCGCTGAAGCTTCGTTACAGGCAAACCAGCACCATCTTTGCCTATAATTTGAGATTATGTAAAATGCTTTCCTTTGCTTCATACAAAGTATTCCGCAGCCCGCGCTCTGCGGTTTTTTCATGGAATTTTAGCCAACAAAACCACTGAATCGCCGTAGAAATGACAGTCGGTAAAAGAATGTGGATTTGTGGATAAAGCCAAAGCGCGGGCCCGCAGCAATTTTTCCCACAAGTCCACATTAACAACAACACCGACAACAATAGAAATCTTAGTCTAAAAATCTTCTTAAAATTACCATCTTATGCAAGATGTGCTTTTGTACGGACAAAACTATTCCTGCCCAGAAGCTGGGAGTCTTATTTTTTTCAATTGAAAGAAAAATCTATTCGGAAAAACAATGGAATTTATTTTTTCAACTGAATAAATTTTTATCTTTGGAAGAAGCGACAGAAGAGTGATCAAAAAGTAAACAGTCGCGTGAAGAAAAATGAAGCAGGCAAATCCTAAAAAATGAAGTAGACTACGGAGTGTATGATTATGGAGCAAGGATGTATATGCCCGATTTGGGAAGATGGGGTGTTGTGGATCCCTTGGCGGAGAAGTATCAAGATTTATCTCCATTCCGATATAGTTTTAATAATCCAGTTAACTTCGTTGATCCTGTTGGCTTGACAGAAGAAGATCCTCCTAATAAGAAAGGAATAAGAGTAACAGCAATTGAGGAAGTTGTAATTACAGTAAAAAAGACAAATAATTGGGTACAAAGAAATGTAATCAATCCTATTGCTGGATTTATTAGAAATGATGAGCATAAAAGACAACCTCAAGTTCTCCCTCCAATTAATACTTTTTGGTCACGTTTTTATCAAAGAGAATGGTCAGATCAAGGACTTACATATATTGTAGCTAGAGACGGTAGAATATCTCATATTAAACCTATAGGTGGCGCGGGACCTCTCGAATACATTAGTGGAGCTGGAGAATTGAAATATTTGTTAGCAAGTAAAGAAGCTTTAGAAACTTTTAAATCAACTGAAATAGCTGCTCAAAGCACAGAAAAAGTACAAAAACTAGCAAAGTTAATGAGAGAAGGAGATATAAGTATTTATGGAGAAAAAATTGTTGTTTATTTAAAAGAAGGGGAAAGGTATATATTAGATGGACACCATAGAATACAAGCTGCAATACAAGAAAATAAAACGTTAGAAGTTATTGAAGTTACAGGGCAAAAAGCAATGCAAATGTTTAAAGATAAAGTAAAACAAATTGATAGTGGATTATTCAAATAAAGATATAAGTATAAAAAAGTTACTAGAAGAATATTTAATTTTTATAGTAAATTTTGAAAGCGTACTAAAAAAAGAGTATGATATTCCAAATGATAAAAATATTTGGAGTCATATGGTTGAAAAAAAATATGAAAAAGGAATTGCTGGCACATATAATTATGTACGTCATGGCTCAGGATTTACAGTAGAAAAAAATGGAATTATTTGTGAATATGATAAAGCTCCTTTAAATGAATATGACATAAAATTTTCTTTTTGGAAATTTAAAAATTTTATTGAAACTGCTCACATACAGGTAATTATAGAGGATGTTGTATTAAAAAAAGATTTATCCGATTTGATTACTGCTAATATTTTGAGTTGGCTGATTACAGATGGAATTAATTGGAATATTTATCAAACAAATTTCACAATTTTGCATAGTTTGTAACTTCAGAACAGATAAATATAAAAACCTCACAAAGTGAGGTTTTTATATTTATCTAATACTGCAATATTTTTAATTTTATTCTTATTTTAGATAAGTTATTATGTAATACAAGTACAAACATCACCTTGAAAATGTAAGGGTAAGCTTTGGTAGAAACAGCGCAGGCGCTCTTGAAATTGTAGATGCCAATGATTACTATCCTTTTGGGATGAACCACCTAAAAACGGGTAATGCATTTTTTGGAGTGGGCAGTTATAAGAATTATAAGTACAACGGTAAAGAATTGCAAGAGACGGGAATGTATGCAATGGACTTCCGTCATTATATGCCAGATATTGGAAGATTTACAGGAATGGATAGGCTTTCCGACATAATGCCTGATTGGACACCTTACCGTTTTGCATTTAATAATCCTTCCTATTTTTCTGATCCTACTGGATTGTTCGAAAAAGGAGGAAATGCTCTTGCAACTTGTCCTACCTGTCCAAATACGAAGGAATTTCAGCCATACATCAATGACCCAAACAAAGTGTATGTTTATAATCCTGAGACAAATCCTGCTGAAAGAGAAATACAGATTGAAGAAGTTGTCGTTACAGGTAAAGCAAAGCAACAAAATACTAATTATCACGATTGGTCACAAACATTGAGAAAAAGTTCAGGATATGCTTTTTCAGCAAATAAAATTTTATTTCAACCTGCATTTGAACGAGCTTCTCAATATGGAATTCCGAAAATATATACCACAACTACTTTAACTTACGAGAAAGCACTACCTAAAATTCTTGGGGGACGAAGAATTATTTATCAACCATTAATGGCAATGAATGCTCTAAAGGCAGGAAGAATAGCTAAAGGGCTTAAAGTAACAGGTAGAGTTCTAGGAGTAGCAGGTGTTGGTCTTGCCGCCTATGATATTTCCCAGAATGGAGTTAATATCTCTAATAGTCTGGATATTACTATGTCAGTGTTAGCTTTGACTCCAAGTGGTGTTGGGCAAGGTATAGCTGCTACTTATTTTATTGCCAATGGACTTTCTGTTTGGTTTACTGGGCAAGATATAGGACAACATATACAAGGGGCAATAGATGATTATAATACAGGTGTTGTAAATGAAAGGCAGCAAAAATACGATAATGCTGTTGGTGGAAACTAAATAAAAAGAATATGTTTTTTTTAGATTATTTATATTATCAATTTACTAATTTTTATTATTATTTTGAGAAAGACGGAACACATAAAGCATCAGGAATTATATTAACTTGTGGAATGTTATCTTGGAATTTAATATTTTTAATGATTGTTTTTGATAGATTTTATGCTAAAAATCTCATTCCTGATAATAAATACGCAATGTTATTATATTGCTTGCCAATAATATTATTAATAGGATTAAGATATTGGAAATTTACGTCTTATGAAGAAATACGAGAAAAAGTAAAAAGCTTTAGTAATACAACAAAAATCATAGCAGATATTTTACTCATATTGTATGTAATAATTTCTTTGCCAGTATTTATATATATTGCTGCATATATAGGAAATCATAAATAACAAAAACCCACCGCAATGCGGTGGGTTTTGTGTTTACATCTCTGCAATATTTTTAAGTTTAACGGCTTTAATAAAGTTGTCGAGAACGTGCAGGATATGCGTTTTATCTTCGTTCTGCATATTTTCCAAATCGGATAATCTCTGGAGTATTGCAGGGTCTTTAAAAAGATTAGCATTATCAGTTTCCCCCCGCTTCGCAAAGTCTGTGACTTTGAGCTGATAACAATAAACCCTCGCAATTTGCGAGGGTTTATTGTTTTATAGCGCAGCTACATTTTTATTAAAGAAGTCTTCAGAATCTTCCTATTATTGAAGACTTCCCTTTTTTCAAACAGTTAAGTCTATTTTAACTTGCTTGCAGTGATAAGATAGGATAAGAAAATTGAAATCAAATTGTTTTTAGATACAATTCTTGCAATTCCTGGGCTGTAAACGCTTTAGATGGTAGATTCTGAACCAGTTCCCCTTGTTTCATAATACCAATAGTAGTGGCTACACTTGCAGCATTAAAAATATCATGGGTGGCCATTAAGATGGTTCTTCCTTCTTTTCCCAGCTGGCGCACAATCTCTGTGAATTCTGCTGTAGCTATAGGATCAAGTCCACTGGTAGGCTCGTCCAAAAGAAGTACTTTAGCATCTTTTGCAAGGGCGATGGCAATACCAACCTTTTGACGCATTCCTTTAGAATACCCACCTAATGGCTTTTGATGCGCTGTTTCCTGTAATCCGGTGCGCAGTAGTAAAGAAGATAACATCTCTTTATTATAGTTAAATCCTGCAATTTTAGAGAAAAAATCAAGGTTTTCTATTCCTGTAAGATTGGGATATAATAATACGGTTTCGGGGATATAAGCCAAATGCTTTTTTATTTTTTGCTGATCATCCTTTACCGATATATCATTAATAAATGCATCTCCGGAAGTCGCTTTAATAAGCCCCAGAAGAATATTGATCGTGGTGCTTTTGCCTGCTCCATTTTGTCCGAGAAGAGCAAAAACCTCTCCTTTTCCTACTTCAAGGTTAAGAGATTGAAGCGCTGTGAAATCGTTGTATTTTTTATGTAGATTAATTATTTTTAACATAGTTTTTTGTATTTGTTTTGTGAAAGAATAATGAACAGCCCAATGAATATCAAATAGGGTAAGAAAAGTTGTAATGTGCTTACATTTTCAGAAGAATTAAAAATCTTTACAGTTTGTGCGTTCCAATCAACGGATTCTGCATCTTTTCCTGAAAAAATAAGAGGGTAGAAGAATATTCGTTTTTTTTCATGAAAATCTTTCAGTGCTGAAGCATATTGTAAATGATTGGTCACGTCAGTTTTTGCTATTTGACTTTCTATAAGCTGAGTATGGATGTTTGGAAAAAAATATCCTAAATATATAGCAGCTTCATTCCGTTTTTTCATTTTTTTAATATACTGTTTTGAAGACTCTGAAGACTCCATATCTCCCATGTGCTGCATGGCATAATACCATGTCCAGGTAAAGGTGTCATTTTCTTCTACTTTGAACTTTCTGTATTGAGGATAAACTTTATAAAATTTTTCCATGGTTGGAACTTTGGCCTCATCCCACTTATTATGATACCCTTCTCTTTGTTCCATCACTGCTTTAAGGGATTCATGAGTTGGATATAATTTCTGAATCAGCATATTGCCGCTCATCGGAATAATGAAATTCATACCTACCCAGACAATGAGAAGCGTTAATGCATTTTGTGCAGAAGATGTACGGAATGAAATAACCCACCTGCATAATGCAAACCAAAATATAATGTATAACCATCCGCTTATAAGAAAGAAGATATAATATGTATCAAGAGGGATTTTTATCCATATCGAGGCTATAATCGCTAAAATTATATAGACTAATGAGACTGCGATGAATCGTATGGCCATTTTATGATCCAGTAGCTTTTTTAGATTATTGCTTTGTACAGACAACAGTTTCCAGGTTCCTCTTTCTTCTTCCTCAGAAATCAGATTATAACAAAATGCAATAATAACCAGTGGAAAGAGAAAAACTAAAACAAAACTGAAGTCAAAATTTCCAACGGCTGTATTAGCCGGATTATAAAAGTCAGAATTATAGCGCTGTTCCTCAAGATTTCTTATAGTTACGCCCTGGATAGAGGGATTTAGATCTCTCATGCCTATATTTAATGCTGCCAGTTTTGGGGTTTCATTAGCTAGGTTGAATTTAATGTAATACAGAATCAGGCCTAGATCATCTTTATGAAACTTTGTATTTCTTTCAATACTCTCTTTCTGGAATACACCACTTTTGGCGATAATATCTTCATTACGATCAAGGAATTTTTTCCCGGTGTAAATTGCCATGAGCCCGGCCAGAAATAAAAATAGCAAGGCAACAATGTAAGCTTTGTTACGATAAAATTGGGTAAATAAATAACGATTCATTTAGATTAATTTTAATTTTCTACCACTTATTTCAATGGCGATTATACATATAGTGAACCAGATAATTAAAGCAGCAGCAGATATCCACTGGGCCTTGAAACTTTCAACTACAGAAGTGTACTGGTAATTGAAGTCTGGAAATTTTTTCCAATTATCTTTATTAATAACAGCGGGAGGACCTCCTTTTTCAGGGGTTGTATTACTGATATACTCAATCTGTAGATTATTGAGATACTGAGCCATCTGATAACGATAATCTTCAGCTTGTTTTTGAAATTGAGTATACGAGAAAAAATCAGTTCCAGTGGAAATCATTGAGAAATTTTTAATAGCCATCGTAGGATTGATAAATCCAGAAAGATCAGATAGGTTCTGCTGCCTGTTGTAAATATCTTGTAATTCATTCAGGTGTCTGGTGTATACCTGAGAACTTATCTTTTCCCCCTCTTTCATAACGAAACCACTATAGTTAAAAGGCAGCTGATCAGTAGTTTTTACCTTATAATGAGCCAGTAGGGAGTCTTTTATGTTTTTAAAATGAGGATCATCAGGATTATGGCTGTCTCCGGATTTTAAAATGTCCTTTTCCAGTTGTGTTTCAAACGCTATACGGGAAGGAGTGGGATATAGGTTTTGTGCTGCAAACTGAATCCCCTTAGGTAAAACAATAATAAAAAGAAGCCAGAACCCAATAAGACTGATAAGTGCTCCCGATGTATTTTTGCTGATTGCGGAAATAACAACCGTTAACGTACTGATGAAAAAATAGTACATCATGTAGGAGGGGAGTAAAATCAATACCCTTGTTAGAATATCTGCTCCTGTGGTGGTTCCTGAAATTAATGCAGCCAGGAACGCAACAGGAAATACAGGAAGTAGAAAGAATAATGAAAATTGCCATAAGCCAAGAATTTTCCCCAACAGAATGTCTCTACCCGAAGTGCCCTGTACACTCATTATTTTTAAGGTAGAATTTTCCCGTTCCTGAACGATTAATCCAAACCCTAAAAATAGAATAATAAGAGGAACAATGCACTGTAGAATAAATGCACTGCTGAATGTTCCGAAACGAACTAAAATTCCTGAACTGCCAGCCTCTGAAAGATTGGCGGTATTCTGTTTATGAGCTTCCAGAAATATGACATTACCCAGATAATCATCCAGACCATTATCAAAAATATTCAATGGATGCCCAATTCTAAAGACAAGATAGCCGTAGTGAGCCATTCGGTGAGGGTGTTTATCCGGTCTATGTTCCCAGTGTTCACGCACTTCAGTCCGGTATTCCTTTACCTTTGAAAAAGTGTCCTTGTATTTTGTAAATCCTATACCAATACTCAGCATACAGAATAAAAATACGATGACAATGATGAGTAGGTTTTGCTTTCCTTTGATCAGGTCCTGCCTGGTCTTTCTTACGATCAGTTGTAAGTTTGAAATCGCCATAATTTAAAATTTATAAGTAGCAGTTAATACATAATTTATCGGTGCCCCGGGGAATAGCCTTAGATAGTTTTGTGCCCCGATCCAATAAGTTTTATTTGTGATATTATTGATGTTTAATGCCAGCTGAAAATTAGATTGTGCAGGAGCAAAATATAATGCTGCATCTATTGTAGTATAGGCCGGAAGTTCAAAGCTTCTGGTAAACCAGGGTACTTTTGAACTCTGTTGGAGCATTCCGATACCGATTCCAAAGTCTTTTATTGCCTGAATGGCTGAAAAGTTGTAACGGGTCCAGATGTTGATTGAATTTTTAGAGGTATTTTCTTTTCTTTGCCCAATAAAATTACTATTCGTATCCTCTAATATTTTAGCATCAATATAGCTGTACCCTCCGTATACATGCCATTGGGGCAGAATATGTCCGGTAAATTCTGCTTCAAAACCACGGCTCCTGTCCGCACCCCTTTGTGTCAGCTCATCTGGCTCTGCAGGGTTATTGGCATTGATTAAAATATTTCTCTGATTAATTTCATAAACGGCGATATTCACAGCTATCTTTCCGAAAAGTTTAGCTTTTATCCCTACCTCTTTAAGGTCAGAGGTTAAAGGCTTAAACCTTGCTGCAGATTCTGGACCTGTAAGACTGGATGTGTTAGGCATTAATGTTACTGTATTAGATTGCGGTTGATATCCTGTCAGGTAAGTTCCATACACATTGATATTATCGGTTAGGCTGTATGTAATTCCGAACCTGTATAACAGCTTGTTGTTCTGAAAAGAAGACTTATTGGGCTCTTTAAAGTTGGTGGTATCTTGAAACCACTCCTGACGGATGCCGGATAATATTTTAAATTTTTTCCAGGTAAAAAGATGCTGAATGTATGCGGCATGTGTAGTCGTTAATGCGGAAGGCAGTGGGGTGATGATATTCAATGTATTAAAATCAACACCCTGATGGTTAGCTGCACCGGGGCTCAGATCAAACGGATTCACATTCGGCTTGGGTATTAATGTTCCATTGTAATTGGCTGTTTGATAGTTGTCTGCATTGGCAGGATTGTAAGAAGAAACTACTGAGCCATCCTTTAAAAGGAAGCCTCTTGCCGCATTTTGTTGACCACCTTTACGTTTCTCCCATATTTGGCTGTCATATCCTATTAACCCCTGATGCTGAACCGAGCCCGTTTTAAAATTGAAATTAAAATAAGCATTGATATTATCTACTGCCCATTTTTGTTCTCTTTGTACGAACTGCATCATAGCCAGATTAGAAACCGGCTTATTATCCATATCGGGAACAAAAGTATTGGTAGTCCTGTGTTCCTGCAGGTTTTCTCTCCAGTACTGCTTCATATAAGAGGCATTAAAACTGACGAATTTGTTAAAATGATGAGTTAAACTTCCCATAATGATGAGGTCTCTGGTTTTAAAAAAATCATCAGGGGCACCAAGATTTAATGTTCTGGGGGTGCTTTTAAGATCTGTTTTTCCCGCAACAGCTCCGAAAATAGGCTGCCCTCTGTCCAAATTTCCATAGAGATCATTAAAAATCATTTCTACGTTCACAGATGTCTTTTCATTGGGAATAAATGTCAAAGAAGGGGATATTAGAATACCACTGTTTTTGACATGATCCCTGAATGACTGGGCATTTTGATACGCTCCGTTGAAACGATAAAGAAGGGTTTTACTCTTATTTAAAGGACCTGTAAGATCAGTAGTGATACGGTAGGTATCATAACTGCCTCCTGATAAACTGACTTCATGACGGGGTATTGATATGGGTTTTTTAGTTACCATATTAATTGTTCCTCCTGGATCAACACTGGACATGGTAATGCTTGCAGGGCCTTTGAATACTTCTACACGCTCTATATTGGATGTCATGGGCTGTAAAAAATAATACTGTCTTGTCCGCATCCCATTGATAATCTGCCCCTCTTCGTTTTGACTGATTCCCCTGATATTATATTGATTATAATAACTTGAAGGAGATACACCATTTACATTTTTCATGACATCTCCAAGCTGGAATGCCTGACGATCAGTAATAAGTTCCTTTGTAACCGTATTAAGAGTTAAGGGGAGGTCCTTATTTTTCATCGCAATTTTAGTGGCTGCAAAAGAATAATCGGAAGTGTAATCTTTAGACTTCCTTCCTATAATTTCAACAGTTTGTACAACGGAAGATAAAGTATCCTGATGATGGGACTGAGCATGAAGAATTGATGATGCTATAATGAAACTTAAGCTCAAAAACCTGACAGGGACTGGGGAAATAAAATGAATTATTCCCGAATAATAAAAATTATTGGTAATCATAAATAAGATCAAATAGGCATTGAATATGCCTCATTAATAAAAAGATATGGGTGAGTGGATGAAAACACGAGTATCCACAGAGTATACATACAGACTCAAGAATCTGCATATGTAAAATGAAGGCAGCGTAACTTAGGCTACCACGGAAGAAATAGATGGGGGAGCTCTCGAACTAAAAAAGTCGAGTAGACAACGGTAAGAAATGGCTTTGGGTTGAGGCATTTCGCTGTCATTAGAAGCATTGATTGCAAAATCCATTTGCAAAGGTTCAGGGAGAAGAATATTATTCATATGCATATGAAGTGCACACTGGCATTCATCATCCTGAGAAAAAGTAGGAATTTTCTCTTCTTTGGATCCTTTTTTATAAATCACCTTCGTCTTTGTGTGTTGAGCATGATCAAGACATGTACTTATTCCGCTGACATTCGAAATAAATATCAGGAATAAACAGGAAACAAAAAAGACTCTGAGAAATTTTTGCATAATTAGAATAACAAAAGTACAATTTAATTTTAAAAATAGATGAAAGATGAATAGAAAGTAATCTGGAAACAACTGTTTTTTTGCTATTATGCTGTTTTTCTCTGCGAAAAATTAAATGCCTATTCCTATATATTTCATCCTAAGCTTTTTGTATTTTTGAACAAAATCCATAAAAATCTAATGAAATTAAATATTTTGGGAGTATCCTTATTCCTGCTAATTTCTTCATGTAAAACGAATAATACATACAAGAATCAATACTCCCCTTCATCATCAATAATTGATAGTATAGCGATAAATAACCATTTCAACGGGGTTATTTTAGTAGCAAAAGATTCAACTATCCAATACGAAAAAGCATTTGGATATTCTGATATTGATAGTAAAACAAAATTAAAAACAAAAGATCAGTTTTATATCGGATCTATCAGTAAACAAATTACTGCAGTTTTAATTCTTAGAGAATATGAAAAAGGAAATTTACAGTTAACCGATAAACTGGATAAATATTTTCCTGAAATTAAGCAACCCTGGTCCAATCAGGTCACCATTCATCATTTGCTTACCCATACCCATGGAATTTTAGAAATCGACCAGCCCCTAGAATTTGAAGTGGGAACCCAATTTCATTATTCTCAAATAGGATTTGGGCTACTAGCTCAAATACTTGAAAAAATAAACCATAAGTCTTTTGAAAAAATAGCAACAGAATTATTTACCCAATATGCACTGAAGAATACTTTTCATCCCGATCATAAAAAATACAACCGTCTTGTAAAAGGATATGAAGAAGATGAAAATGGTAAACTTGTATATGCCACGGGCAATCCCGTCAAATATATAGCGGGAGGAGGCTTCATCTCCAATGCTGAAGATGTATTAAAATGGTATCGTCTCTTATACTCGGGGAGACTTGTAAAGAATACTACCCTGGATATGATGAAAACACGATATGCCACCAGAAATCACCCTGTTCTCGACAAAATAGAATACGGATATGGATTATTATTTCTAGATGGTGAACAGAATACGCAGATTGGGGCATTTGGATATGCTCCGGGTTTTCCTTCAGCGGCTTATTATTATCCTAAGACAGATATGAATTTAATCGTTTTAGAAAATATTGGATATAATTTGAATGATTTCAAGAAAACGTTTAAAACCCATACAGATTTAATGAAAATGATTAAAAACGAGAAATAAAAATCTATGTTTTGCAAGATTGGGTGCTCAACGCAGAAATAGTAATTAACCAAAGTAAATATATTAGTTCAATAAATTAACAGTATTTTTATAAAATCATATGATCAGATATCGTTTACTGAATAGATTATATGATGGTGTGAATTTTTTAAAGCTATAACTTTTCAACCATGAAACTTTTTCAACACAACAATTTCCCAAATGTAACAGGCAGCAGAGTATCATTAAGACAGATTCTTGATACCGATCTGGGTGACCTCATTGAAATTTCATTTTACGATGCTGTTCAGGCAAAAACCGTTCAGCAGGCTGCTGAAATGCAGACAAAAATCAATCAGGATTATAAGGATGGGAATTCCATTCACTGGGGAATTGTAGATAATACATCTGGTAAAATCGTTGGGACCTGTGGCTACTATCGTGGATTGGATAAAGGGGAGGGCGAATTAGGCTGTGTCTTATTATCAAAATATTATGGACAAGGATATATGACCGATGGAATGTTGTTGGCTATTGATTTTGGGCTTAATCATATGGGATTAAAACGAATTTGGGCGGCAACAAGTAAACAAAATGATCCGGCCATTAAGCTTTTGGAACGACTTAACTTTGTGAAAATTGCAGAGACAGATCACGATGAAATTGAATATGAGCTAAGAAACCTCTAGGAAAACTAATTTAAAGTATATTTTATCCTGAATGAAATACACATTGGTGTGTTTTTTGTAGAAAGTGATCCTGTTAAAACTATAATAAATTATGAAAATTACTTATCTAGGAACAGGATTTTTAGCAATGGCATTGGTACTTACGGTGGGATCTAATTCTGTTTTTGCCAAAAGACCAACTATTCAGATTGAGAAAGCATCTGGAAATTCTGATTCATTGAAAGTTGAGAATCTGGCTAAGGATTTAAAGAAAATAAAGCCTATTACTGTAGGTGAGTTCAAGGCTAAATTTAAGAAAGAGGTGGCTGGATTTAAGTTGACAGAAGTTGATGCTTTTGAGGATAAAGATACCGGTTCATTTGCAACTGCCAATTATAAGAAAGGGGATCAAAATATTTATCTGATGGTGGCCGATGGAGCAGGTCCGGGCGCAGATCAGGTGAAGTCTAGTTTGCTTAATTATTTAGAAATTAAAGCAATAGAAGAACCTGGTGATAAGCTTATCATTAAGAGTTACAAAGGGTGGCAGGCCTTATTTGATTCAAGTATGTATGAAAGTGATGGAATGGCAAACATTCAGTATCTGGAAGGAAACAGATATTCTATTGTAGCCTCTGGAAATAAAATTTCTTTAGAAGAAGTAAAGGCTCTTTTAGACAATATCAGCCTATAGAGAGTATTACTTAATAAGATATGGCTCCAGTTTTTTAAGCTGGGGCTTTTTTATTTAAAGATCCTCAGGCGCTGGATTAAGGTAAAATAAGCGCAATTTATATTGAAAACCCTGTAAAATAATACGTGATGACAGCAAAGGAATTTATAACGAAGGAGATAGGTAGATTAAGTAAGTTAATAAGCAAGAATATACATAAAGAATCTAATTTGCAACTGAAAAAAGAGCTGTCGGAAATCATTTACTTAGTAAGCCTTTTTGAGAAGCATCAAATTAATAAAAAAAACATTAAAGCCATTCTGGAATTACCTGATTCTGATACAGGCTATTCTGACTATAGAATAATAAACGATGGTGAATCGGATAATCCTGATCATTGGATTGAGGTAAGTATTCATAATGAGAAACTTACATTAGCAGAGGGAGATGTTATCATCAAAAAGAAATGACATGATGAGGCTGATGATATGCACTAAAGCAGGTTGTTACCTTGAAAAATTAATTGTTTTGACGATCTTCCCTTTTTAATTCTCTTTCAATTTCATTAATTTCTGGTAAAGGAAAGAGAAAACTGTCTTCAATATAACTCAAAATGTTTTCATCTGTTTTTTTATTTACTTTTCTAATAAAAAGCTGATTGCTGGATTTCAAAGATTCAATGTAGGTTAGTATATTCTGTTTATTTTGGAAAAATGACTTACCAAATATGGCTCTTTTATCATCATTAACGATAATATCATTGAATGATGTGTTCATAAGAACAGTCTGGAAAAACGATTCTGCAGGTAAAAAAGTATGAAGATAGTAATCCTCAAAATCCATTACCCTTTTATTGTTTGTTAAGAATTGGCAGGTCTCTTTTGTAAACATAAACCATTTCCCCCCGATGTAAGGGGTTACTCCTTTCATAAAATCTCTTTTATAAATGAATGAAGAAATCATATATGCCAATTCCGTAAAATGATTCTGTATTCTTTGCAGGGTATCTGGTCTGTAAAACTCCTGGTCGTAATAAAAAAGATAATTTCGGCCCTTATTAGCCGTCAGAAATTTACGGATGATACTTTGAGATCTGAGAGGATAGTCTTCACCGCTTAGATTAATAAAATAATCCCATCCCTGGTTTACATTCAGAAGGAATTCCATAGCATTAAGTTCTGCCTGAATCATACTAAAGCCACCTGATACAATGTTCAGACTCTCTAAAATATAAGCGTTAGGAAATTGAACAATATACAATTGGATCTCTTCCGTGAACTTCGGATTCGACTTTCTGTCAATATGAATAAGATAAAATTGATCCCTTGTATAGATTTTTTGAAACATGGCTTTAAATGCTTCAGGTTTATGATGTACCATGATAAAATAAGCAATTTTGATATGGGGTACAGCATGTGATTCTAAAGTACAGGGGGAAAGATCTGTTATAGGAAAGGATGTTTGCATACTTCGGAGCTTAAAATCATCCGCACCAGCAAATAATTAGGTTAACGTGCGAAAGCTACGAATATATTTTTGATAATCAACTAATTAAATATGGTTTTATTGTTTTTCTTTGTTGTAAGTTTGTAAAGCATTTATAAAATAGGTCACTGCCTTTGCTATTCTGTAAGAGTTTAAAATCACAATCTTTTCTTTCAGTTTTGCTTTTTCAGCTACCAATTTATAGTCTTTATTTCAAATGTGAAAGTAGTAGATTATAAAATCCTATTGTGAATAGGAGCGATATGTTATTGCAAGATAATCAATAATGTTTTAATATTATTGTTATGGCGAAAGCAAGCAAAATGATAAGCCGAAAGAGTATTCCTTAATTTGTTTTATCCTAATACACCAAATCAAATTCTGATAAACAGATTTGCTTACAAACTACCGGAAGACCGGAATTTATAATGAATTTTAAAAATTTAAATCTAATCAATCCAATTATCCGTGCTGTTACAGAAGCTGGCTATTCCAGACCTACTGAAATACAGGAAATTGCAATTCCGCATATTTTGGAGGGAAAAGATATAATTGGATGTGCTAAAACC
Source organism: Chryseobacterium sp. SIMBA_028 (assembly GCF_046535285.1). NCBI lineage: Bacteria > Pseudomonadati > Bacteroidota > Flavobacteriia > Flavobacteriales > Weeksellaceae > Chryseobacterium > Chryseobacterium sp. SIMBA_028. The sequence goes on from NZ_JAWRWZ010000008.1 coordinate 58,663, forward strand.
GGTTCCGGAAAGACAGCTGCGTTTGCAATGCCAATTCTACAACTACTTAAAAGACACACTCCCGAACATAAAGAAATAAGAACATTAATACTTACCCCAACCCGGGAACTGGCTATGCAGATAGAAGAAGACTTGGGAATTTATAGTAAGTATTTGCCTCTCTCTCAACTTTCTATTTATGAAGGTATTTCAACGGGAAGTTTACTCGCGGCACTAAGAAAAAGAGTGGATATTCTTGTAGCAACTCCCGGAAAACTTTTGGAGTTGGATAATCAAAGACATATTGATCTTTCTAAAATTGAAATACTTGTTTTGGATGAAGCAGATAAGATGCTTGATCTTGGATTGCTAAATGATATAAAAAAGATTTTAAAACAGACTCCTCAGAAAAGACAAGCATTATTCTTTTCCGGGACAATGCCGATAAGCCTAAAGAAATTTGCTGAAACAACCCTGAATAATCCTATAAATATTACAATAAACCCAGGGTCTCCAACAGAACAGGCAGTTAAACAATCAGTGTATTTTGTACAGAAAGAAAACAAAGCTGACTTACTTATTGAGATACTGCGTAAAAAAGACAGCATAAAGTCGTTGGTTTTTACACGTACGAAGCAGGTTGCCAATAAACTTGTTCAGCAGCTGGAAAGTGTAGGGATTTTTGCAGCAGCTATTCATGGGAACAAATCTCAGGAGGCAAAACAGATCGCCCTTGATGATTTTAAAAACAGCAGAATTAACGTGTTGGTTGCTACTGACACTGCTGCAAAAGGAATGGATATAGAGGATTTTCCCTATGTCGTCAATTATGAACTTCCAAATGTTCCGGAAACCTATGTTTATCGAATTGGAAAAACAGGAAGATCCGGTACAGAAAGAACCGCTATTTCTTTTTGTGATACCGAGGAATGTCTGGATCTAAAAAATATTCAACAACTGATAGGGTTTACAATGCCTGTTAGTTTATTTCAGAAATAAAATCTGTAAAGTCTACAGATCATAATACATACAATTTTTAATAATAATTACAATGCAAGAAGGCACAGTAAAATTTTTCAACGAAGCAAAAGGCTTCGGATTTATTTCTCCATCAGACGGGAGTAAAGACATATTTGTACATTCTTCAGGATTAAACACAAGTTCAATCCGTGAAAATGATAAAGTAGTTTTTGATGTACAAAAAAGCGATAAAGGTTTAAATGCTGTTAACGTAAAGTTAGCATAATTAAATCTTGATTAGAAATACAAGGGTATTAAAAATAATATCCTTGTAATTTCAGTCTTATATTTTTTACAACGCAAAATCCATACACTTTTAGTATGTGGATATATTGTTTGAAAGAACATTAATGCAGGTTAATTTACTTTTTATTTTCATTATATGTTCATTTACCTCTTGCTTTCTGTAAGAGGTTTTAAGATTTTTCAGAAGATGAAAAATTAATTTGAGTAGCCAATTTTCATAATAATCAATTTGTTATGACATGATTTCTTTAGTTTATTCTTAAATTACAGCTTGCTGATAGGGTAAATATTACAAATAAATAAAAGAAAATGATCAACAAGGTAACTCGATACACAATTGTTTTTTTCTTGGCTGCCATCCTTTTTTCCTGTTCAACAACAAAAAAGGCTGTTGATATCGGATATTTAGACAAGAAGACAGATTCACTTTACACAGAAATTCAACGTATAGGCCTAGAAGCCACCAAAAAGAATAATGTTCCCGGTGTAGCCATTGCAGTGATCCAAAATGGAAAAATTGCATGGGTTCAATGCATTGGGTTTGCCAATATAGAAACCAAGAAACCAATAACTACGCATACAATCTTTAATGTTGGCTCTATTTCCAAAATGGTATCCGCATGGGGGTTGATGCAGCTGACAGAAAAAGGGCTTGTAACGTTGGATGAACCTGTGAATAAATCCTTAGTTCGTTGGAAGTTACCTGTATCCCAATATGATGTATCAAAGGTTACATTGCAACGTATTCTCAGTCACACGGCGGGGCTTTCGGTACACGGGTATGGAGGCTCAGAACAAGGAGTATCATTGCTAAGTTTAGAAGAGTCTCTTTCAGGAAAGACCAAAAGAAATGGAGAAAGTGTATATCTGATAAGTGAACCAGGAACAAAATGGGAGTATTCAGGTAGAGGTTATACCCTTGCCCAATTAATTCTTGAAGAAAAAACAAATGAGAAGTTTGCAGACTATATGAAAAAAAATGTTTTTAAACCTTTAGGATTCAATCGCACAAGTTATGAATGGACATCAGAGATGATGGCCAGTTCAGCAACAGCGTATGATGCCTCAGGAAATCCCATAAAAAATAGGATATTTACAGAACAGGCTGCAGCAGGATTACAAACAACAGTGTTAGATCTGGCTCACTTTGCAGAGTTGTCTATTACTCAAGATCCGGATAAATTGCATAACGTGTTGAGACCATCCACCATACAATTAATGGAGCGTCCTGTTTTACCATTTTCAGATCAGGGAAAAAGTGGTCTTGGTTATCGATTTATGAATTATGATGACCTTAAAACAATAGGACATACTGGAGAAAATGAAGGCTGGAGTGCTGCCACATTTATTCATTTACCAACAAAAAATGGTATTGTAATACTTTGCAATGGCTCCAATGGAGATAAAGTCTGGTTTCCTGTCTATCAGAGTTGGGCAAGAAGAATAAAAACAATGCAAAAATGATGAATAATATTCCTTATTTTGATTAATGTTATCTGTAAATTTACCTATGTAACATCTGGTGTTGCTGGTATTTGTATTACTTTTTAACCTGTTACTGAAAATATTAGTTTTTTTGTAAGTTAGCGAACGAAAACTAATCAAAAATAATAACCAAAAAACTTTAAGTGAATGAAGGAAAAAGAACTCAATGAGCTAACAGATCAAGAATTACTAGACAAGAAAAAAAAATCCAAGTCTGAAAATATAATCAATGGAGCTATTCTTGGCTTTCTGATTGGTATTGCCACATACAGTGGTGTGAGAAATGGGATCGGTTTTTTTACTTTTTTACCACTTATTTTTGCATTTTATGCAGCTAATCAATGGAAAAAGAATAAGCAGGCATTAGAAAAAGAACTGGAATCCAGAAATTTGAAATAAAATACAGCAAATTTTATTTGGCTGATGATAGCAAACAAGCGGCCCATTGCTTTTAGCAATGGGCCGCTTGTTTGTAAAAGGTGACTATGGAATAGATACGAGTGAATTTCCAAATTAAGCCGGAATGTTACGACTGATTATTTTGAAAAGTATTAATTTTCAGGAAAAATTACGGCTCATGAATATCATAAAAATCTATATAGATAAAGCGCTTGCACTGGTAGAAAGTAATAAAGAATATCTTATGTACGAAAAAGAAGTTCATCCTGAAATGAAAAGTGAAATGAACTGGCTTACTTTCAAACAAAAACCTGCAAAAGTGAATCTGGAGCAAAAAGGAGCAGCCACAGCATTGTTAAGTTTGATTTCTGAGGAGGATAAGATCTGGAAAGTAATAGATGCCACCATTGCTGATAACGACATCGAAAAACTAGAATTTGATCTGAAAATTACTTTCCCTGATTCTTACAAAGAATACTTAAGATATAAACATTTTTATACAATTTTTCTGGACAATGACATCAGGCTCTACCCAAAACCTATCGGGTTATGGAATCAAATCTTAAAAGAGAATAATGAAAATATGAAAGAGATTCTTTTAGACCGGGGGTATCTTGGGATTGGAAACTTTTCTGATTATGGAGAAGTATGCTTTGACTTTAATGAATCTACGGACAATCCGCCAATTGTAATGGTAGATTACGAAACAGGTGAAGCAGAAAGGCTAGCCAATAATTTTACAGCCTTACTGGAAAAAATTATGACAAAACCTGAACCCATGGTCACCGAATTGAAAGCTTGGGAAAAGAAAATGTATGGTGTATCATAGTTGTCTTTACATTCAAAAATCGATTGTAAAATACTAATGGAAACTTTATAAAAATGCTAAAAACAGAAAAAAAACTATTATCTCTATTGTTGATTCTTATATTCGGTTTCAGCAATACGGCTTTCTCTCAGGAGTTTTATCCTATGAATATAAGGCATATGTTTACAGACGAAAGCATTGAAATTGGAAACAATACAATTGTCATTCTGAATGAGGATTATCTTTCCAAAAAAAGATTTCAGAAAATCAGCGATTCGTTGTATGTACAGCCTGATTCAAAGGAAACCGTTTTTCTTTCTACCCTCAGGACCTCAAAAACAAATCAGTTAATTGTTAATTACCTTACCACCAGCAATCTGAATACTTTTAAAAAACGATTGCAGGATAAAGAGCTGAAGCTTGAAAAAGTTAATGATAATCTTTATCAGATGAAATTTAAGGATGTGAATAATCAGTTTCTAATAGACAAAGATTCATTGGTGGGAAATACTAAGTTTCACCATCTTAAATTTATTCTGACTTATGATAAGGAAACTCAATTTGGATCTTCCACAAACCAATACAATTTTCCAAAATCAAATATATATCCTTTTCAAAATACATCCTGGTATTTTACCGTAGACTATTCTAAATCTGTTTCTTATTCGGATGAAAATGAGCTGAAAATAAAGCTTACCAAGGAAAGCACACCTAATAGGATAGAATTTACAGATGATATTCACTATACCATTACCTATACGGACAAAAACAAGAAGCCTAAAATATTCAAAGGAACCTATGATAATGGAAGCAGTATAGGATTTGATTACGATTTTGAAGGGCATGAAAGAACAATTAAAAATAAAAACGGGACAAGCACCAAGATTTCAGAAATGCGCTCAATGCCTCCATCATATAATACACAGACTGAGCTAAGTCAAGCAAAAAATACGACCCCTTATTTTCAGTTTATATTTTCCAGATCATATGATATAATTTATAATTCAGAAAATGATATCCACTTAATGGGGATAATCCGCAGCGGATATCCCATAACCGAAGCCCCGCCATCACTTCCACCAGCGAAAGAAAAGAAATAAGATCAACAAAAGAAACTTATTGCATGTTCATTACTAAAGGCTTCCATTTGAAGAGTTTTTTATCAATAGATGAGCAAACTTAATCATGAATTAAGTTCACTTGTTTAGCATTTTTTTTATGGTTCCGGTCAGTTTTGTAGGACTTACTTTTGTTAACAGCAGAGTCGTGCAGCCATTAAATTTGGCAAACTGTTTTACTGATTCTATAAAAGGTTCCAGCCACAATTCGATACCTATATCTATATTTTCAATATGCAGATGAATGAGTTCAAACTGTTTGTTCTTTCGGTGTGCTTTACAATCAACTCTTCCGATAAATGTATTTCCAAATAGAATAGGCAGACAGAAATAACCATACTGTCTCTTTTCCTTGGGAACATAGCATTCAAGACGAAAATCAAAGTTGAAGATCTGCTGGATGCGGTCACGATGAATAATAGAATTGTCAAAAGGAGATAAAAGCTGAACACGTGGAGACCCATCAAATGCTTTTTCCATTATATTAATTTCTGTAAAAATAGGAGCCATCCCATCAATGTTAATCTGTTGTATGGCCTTTTCCTGAAGCATTGATTGTAAGACCTCATTGACATCTTTTTTCAAAATTCCTCCTGTTTTGAGGTGTGTTATTTGCTTCAAAGTTGTGAAACCATAGGCACGGAGGTAGGTTCTTACCAGATATTCAGCAAACTCAAATGGGGTAGGTTCTGTTAGATCAATATGGTCCGGGAGAACTCTTTCACGGAGGTCATACGTTTTTTCCATTCCCTTGCGTTTGGAAATCATTAAATCTCCTTGCATAAATAACCTTTCAAGAGCCAGTTTGGTAGGTTTCCAGCTCCACCAGCTTCCAGCCTTTTTACTATCATTCTCAAAGTCCCTTGCTTTTTTAGGACCCTCATTTCGAATGACATCAAGCACATGTTGCATTACTTTTGGATCTGCATTATAATAATGAGCCTGATTCTGTTGAACACCTCGCATTTGAGGTAAGACAAAACGGAAATCCCTCATGGGAAGATAGGACGCAGCATGAAACCAATATTCAAATATATTACGTTCTTCCACCAGCTCTTCTAAGTAGATTGGCTGATAGTCCGGAACTCTTGTCCAAAGGGTATGGTGATGGGCACGTTCAACAATTGATAAGGTATCAATTTGTATATAGCCAAGATGCTCTAAAGCTTTCAGTACAGCATTTTTTCCTGTTCCAAATGAAGAACTCTTTAGTAATCCCTGACTTTCTAGTGTAGCAAGCTGTAATTGTAATATTAGTCCCTTTTCTATATTCATATTATCACAAATTTATTGAATTAAATGAGGATAAACAATCAGAATTATTGGTCTTTTTATACTGTTTTATTCATAATGTTATTCGGGTTATTGAAAAATATAAATCTGCGTGAATTTGTTTTTTTTTAATGGAAAAAGCAATGTATCTTTAAGAAAATGAGCTTGATAGTCTTTCGCTAAAGGGATGGTGGGTAAGATGTTAAATAATCAACTGAATGTCAAGTCGTAGTTTTACTACAATTTTTCAAATAATCTCTAATTCATTTTGCTGTGATTTTTATAGGTGATATATTGGTACTACCAAATCACAGTAAAATTTTATGAAAATGAATTCACATTACGGTAAAAAAAGATTACCTAAAAGCGCATAAACACGAACTTTTTTAAGTTCATTCTCTATTCCGAACCAATCAAACCAGTCAAAAAGTAAACTTGCGAAAGGAGACCAAGGCAATTACTGACTGTGATTTGAGCAAACGGTCTCTTCTTTCTGAGGAAGAAATTCCAATCTACATTAGACAACAGAAAAAATTATGTCATGTTTCAAGAAGAAGAAAAAAATCTTTCCAAGAACGGGAAAGCATCAAACACAAAAAACAGTAACAAACCTAAGGACTTAGCCGAAACTTCTGATACATCCTCTTTAGAAAATAAGAGTGATAAGGGAACCTATTTTATGAATCAGCCATTGGTGCCCAATGATCCAACGATAAGTAATGATAAAGTATGGTCAAAACAACCCACTTCAAAGATCTTCAATGCTCAGGGAATTCCGGAAAATGCCATTGCAGGAATTAATAGGGTTGTACGGCTTGAGATTTTCGTAGAAGGAGATCCTGTCAGGTTTTTCAAACATTTTAAACTTACACAAAGCGCAGTCAGACATCATGAATTTGACCTCACTCTAGCTTATGATACTTTAGGACATGCAGAAAATCACAATCTGGAGCAAGCTCAAAAGTTTCTTGGCAAGCGTATTACCGTTGTTTTCAAATACAAGGATATTGAAGAAGGCCCTGAAAGAAATTTTGTAGGAGTGATTACCGAAGTAGGATTCAGTCAGGAGAAAGGGAGTCTTGGGAACCTTGTATTGACAGGATATAGTCCAACCATTTTACTAGATGCAGCTCCTCATATCCAAAGTTTTGGCGGAGCACAACCTATAAGTTTGAATAGTATTGCACAGGACGTCATAAAAGAGGGACTTGGACAAGGAAAATATGACGTAAGGGTAGATGCCCGTTACGGAAATGTATCCTATAGCTCGCAGTATGGAGAAACACACTACAATTTCCTTGCAAGGTTAGCAGAAGCCTATGGAGAACAATTCTTCTATGACGGAGAGGTGCTGCATTTCGGACAGCTGCCCCCACAGGAACAACCAGTAAAACTCACCTATGGAAGTAATCTGAGCGATGTTAAAATAAGAATGAAGGCGCAGCATGTGAATCCTACATTTTATGGCTATAACAGTAGCAAGAATGAAAAATTGAAAGGAGCCGGCTCAAAGATCAGTCACACCTCTGATATTGCCCGGCGTGCCTACGAAATATCAGAAAAAACTTTTTCTACCCCATCATTACGGGTAGCTCCTATAAAAGCATCTTCATTCATGGATATTGATGTCTCCCAAAAAGGTACAGCAGGAAGTAAGGCTTCAGAAGTATTCATCACATCCGGATGCACTACTGTTCCATTTCTTTATCCTGGCTGTATTGCAGACATTGAGATGCGAAAAACAGATACCAATGATACTTCCTACTTTACTAAACTGATGCTTACAGAAGTAACCCATGAGGTAGATGCAAGAGGATATTATATGGGAACTTTTGAGGCCATAGCTTCAGATACAGGCTTTATCCCAAGACCTGAATTTGCTGTTCCGATAGCAGAACCTCAGTTTGGGAAAGTGGTATCCAATACAGACCCGCTCAATCAGGGACGTGTTCAGGTTCAGTTTGACTGGCAAAGTGGACAAGATATAACAGAGTTCATCCGGGTAATGTCACCTGATGCAGGAAGCAGTGATAAAGTAGGTAAAAACAGAGGGTTCATGTCCGTTCCGGAGGTTGGAGATCAGGTTATTGTAAATTTTGTGCATCTTCATCCTGATCGTCCTTTCGTTATGGGGGGAATGTATCACGGCGGAATTGGTACAGGAGGTGGCTCAGGGAACAATGTGATGAGCTTCAGCGGCCGTAGCGGTGCCGAACTGAAATATGACAATGGTGCCGGATCCATGAACTTGAAAGATCAGGGAGGAGCCAACATGTTCTTTGATGGCAGCGGAAATGCAATCGTGAATGCCAATACAGACCACACCACAAATACAGGAAGCAATAATACAATTAATGCCGGAAGTACTACGGTTATTAATGTGGGAGGAGAAAAAGGAGCTCCACCGCAATCGATGTTGAAGATGGATTCGGCGGGTAATGTGGTTATTGATGCCAAATCTTCGATTACCCTAAAAGTAGGGGATAATCTATTGTCGATTGATAAACAGGGATTAATTAAACTGAATGGAAAGAACCTTGAGCAAAAAGCTGACAATAATTTTGACCTTAATGCAAAACGGGTCAGCCAAACCGCAAAAGGGTCTAATTTTAAAATCAATAGCGATCAAAACGTTATTGTGACCGGAGGAAATGAAGTTAAAATGAAATAAAGAATAAAGTCATGCAATATCTTAAAAACAATGCTATTTTAAAGTGTGACAAAGGCTTGATTCCGTCACTTTTAAATATTACAAGCAATAACAAAATAAAGAATAGAGAAGGTTTATTTGCCACAGATAAGGATAATATTGCAGGAGTAAATATTACCCATTTTACACTCTGTAGTGTTGCAGGAATCTGCAGATTAAACCTAAATCTGAGCGGTCAGAAGCTCAATTGGATTAACACGGTGCCTAAGGTGAAAATAAAAGATACAAAGGCTCTGTTTGAGGCATCTAAATGTATTTGTCCTCTGGGTGGAATTATTACTAGTATTAACTCTGGACAAATATAATCTATTATGCCCGCATTAGTAATAGGAGCAGGAATAGCAGCCTTGGCTGCAGCGATCATTGAGGCCCTGATTTTGGCAATTATTATTGTTGCTGTCATACTTATTGTTGCCTATATCATCTATAAAATTGTTGAATTTGTACAGGGACAGATCAATGAAACAGCAGATGATGTTTGGGATGATACCGCACCGCCTGTGGCGGAACCCATTCCGGTTCCGGAAACAGAACCCATAGAAATCCCTATACCTATACCCATTCCACTGAGTGTACCTATTGATACAGATGTTCCATCAGAAGCCGGACCATTTAATGTATATGACGTACATGTTAATCTTCCGGGTAATTATGGAGATTATCAAAGAGGAGTTACAGATCCGGATTCTGTATTTTTAAGTGCCGGTGAGATCTATAAATATGGGATTACCAAATATGGATCCGTACTTCGGAGATATGAGGCATTTTCATGGACAAGTCCTAAAGAATTAATGATTTTGCGAAATTTACAAAACGGCAGTTTTGGACCTTATGAATGGTATGCCTTTAGGAGAAGCTATGCATATGCAAGATTCATTGAGAATGGCCTTATAGCTGCATACTTTGCCATTCGAGGGAAATTACCTCCGGGAAATACCGGATTTTATTAATGTAAGAAAATAAAGATAAAAAAAATGAACGAAAAAGAAGTTAAGAAACATCTTTCAGACGCAAAAAAGTATAGAAATAATGGTGAATTTGCAGAATCTCTGGCGATCCTGCATCAAGTGAACAATGAGTTTCCCGATAATGTAACCTACCGATATTTATTGGCCTCTACCTATTATGAAAGCTTGAGTACAGATCCGGCTAAACGCTATGTAGAAGAAGCAATAGCCTTGGATGCTCATTTCAAGGAAAATTATGAATTGCTTGGAGATATTTATCAGAAAGAAGGAGATTTGGAGAATGCCCAAATCAATTATGAAAAGGCTTATGATCTGGATTCTCAATACTTAACAGTAGGTGAGAAATTGATCCAGTTATATCTTAAAATTAAAAACTATGAAGGAGTTGTCAAAGTTTGTGATAATATGATGAGCTACATCCCTGTAGATGCATCTACTGCAAAATCAAGGGCTTTGACATCTGTTCATTTAGCTTGTATTTTGTATAAGAGTTGGGCATTGGTTTATTTAAAGGACTATAGCAATGCCGCTAAAGAAATCGAAAATATAAAAGCAATGGATAAGCAAGTGGGGTTGCCAACATATCCAGATATGTATAGAAATGAAGATGAAGCCCTTTTCAAAATCTACTATAAACTTAAGAATAGTGAAAAAACAGAGGAATATAGGAACTTATTGACCGGAACATACAAATATGGTGAAGAAGCCATCCATAAACTGGAAGCAGAAGCAGATCAGGATATTATTTTATTCAGACAACGCCCTGAAGTAATGATGCACTTAGGGTTAAGCTAATAGGAGATGAACGTTCGTTGTAAGCAGTAAGAGATTTAGATTTATAAATGCAGCAATATGAAAAAAGACCTTAATGCAATCCATCGTATCGAGCGGCTTACCCAGCAATATTTTAATGAGGGAGAGATTCGTTCCGGGCTTAAAACATACCGTTCTTTACTGGAGGACTACCCTAAAGACCGGAACTATTATCTCAATTATATTAATTTTTTGCTGGACGAATCGGTAATAGCAGAGCTATTGTGGCCTGCTTATGATGAAGCTGTTGCCTGCTGTGATAGAGCTATTGCTCAACTTTCGGAGGAAGAGAAGTTGTTTTTCTATGTTAAAAAAGCAGAAGTATATGTTATTATGATGGATGGAGATCATCAATGGTATATGGATCATCAAACTGAGGCAAATCACTTTATCGAAACTGCGGTTGAAAGATATCCTACCAATGTTCCATTGCTGAAAAGTGCAATGGCTTTCTATCGAATGAATGGCAACCAGAATAAATTTGATGAAATTCTTGATAAAGTTTATCAAATTATTCCTCATGATTTTATGATTGTTTTAGAAAAAGTAACAAACCTGGAGCAGCGTGGAAATATTGAAGAAGGTATTGATATTCTGGAAAAATGGATCAATATTAATCCTGAATCATCTTATTTATCAACAAGTTACAATAAGATAATACTGATGTGTAAGAAAGTTGATAACCAGGATATGGCAGATGTATACCAAGATTTATTAGATAACCAATAGATGATGTTGATCAATATTAAACCAGACTCACAGGAGCTTTACAAGTCAGAGTATTCAAAAAATACCCTTTATAAAAATAATAAGCTTTCTGAACTAAAATCCCGTAATACTTTTTCACTTAATCTGAATCAAGGTGAAAATCTACAGATGATCTTCACAAATAAAGACCTTACAGATGATACATCTTGCAATCTGATCTTTTCTCCGGTACAATTTGATCTGAACGAAAAGAAAAACCTTTTTGAAATTACAAACAAGAAACTGCTAAAGGTACAATGGAATAAATTCAAGGAAAAAAACCGTAGTAGTAAGAATAATACCTTTCTGTTTCTCTATGAAAGGCTGTATTTCAAGATGCCGTTTGGGATGGAGTATGACTTGCTTTCCAATGGTTCCCATTTGCCTTTTTTTGTCAATATTTATAACAAAGAGCTTGAAGTAGGAACAGTGATTGATGGAATGTCCTGGGTACATGCCCCTCTTGGCTTGCCCCTAAAAATTGAATATGTAGTTGAACTTATAAACGACATAGATCTTACCTTAAGAGGTACGATCTCTCTGGATGAGGAAACTCTTACAAAATTAATAGCCGATAAACAATTCCAGCAGAAAGCAAAACCTTACCACTATACCAAGAACTTTACAATCATTTCAGATATTAAGTCCGTTTATGATGTAAGAACCGGATATTTGAAATATTCCACGCTTTCCCTAAAAATAGCCGGGGCTGAAGAGGAAGTCAACGAATCCCTAAACTCTTCTGTTTCATTTCTCTAGCCTTTTATATTATGAGTAATTTGTGTTCCCATCTAAAAAAGAGAAAAAATAATTTGCTTTTTGCACAGAATTACCTACTTTTATCATAACCAAGTAAATAACTCGTTTTGAGAACAACTCTTAAACTTATTATAGCTTAGTATTAGCCTTCACAACCACAGGCTAATCATTCTTTCGTTTGGGTAATTCTACCCGAACAGGTTTTCATTTAATCATATTATTTATCGCATTGTTGCAAAGGCAAAGGCTTATGCAATTCAGGATTTTGACAGTTTACTGATCAGAAATCTTGCTATTTGGAGATAACATCTTTTAACCTGTTTTTCTGCCTTGTAATGCGTGAATAATATGAAAAACTTAACAAAGAATATTAAGCACCATTATAATAATGAGTATAGAGTATATCTGGGAGGTAAAAGCCAAAAATACACCCCTTTTAAAAAAGAAATGCAGCCATTGTGATAGCGAAAGGTTTCATTGCAGTGATAAATTCAGATTGAATGCACAAAAAAAGAATATTGATATCTGGTTAATTTACAGATGTGTAAAGTGTAATAATCGATATAATATGACTCTTTTTTCAAGAATCAGAACGGAATCTATAAGTAAAGATTTATTCAATAAACTTTCAGAGAATAATACGGATTTAGCTTGGGAATATGCATTTTCCCACGAATTAAGAAGAAGAAATAATGCAGAAGCCGATATTGATAGTGTAGAATATGAAATTCAGTATACTGATATTTCGATAGAGGAATTAGCAAATTCGGACAATGAAATAATTACCTTTAAAATCAATTGTCCTTTTGATTTTAATCTCAGAATGTCAACAGTTATCAGAAGTTGTTTACAAATTTCATCCAGCAAATTGAACCAACTAATTGAGTCACAATCTATTCTTGTTCATGAAAGGCCTTTACAAAAGAAACATAAAATTAGAAACGGAGACCTTGTCCGGATAAGCAGAGAAAAATTGATTCATATAAAATTGGTGGAGAATGATATAAGCCATCTTGAGAAATAACTTCTATTCTATAACCTGAACAAGCAACCTCCAAATCAGCACATTGGAGGTTGTTGTTTTTGATTATTTATCTTATACTTAGACTTAATCCCATTTGTTATTGGTAGAAACTGCATATTGGCCGGCACCGCTAAAGAAGAAACTTAAACCAATGATCAGATAAATAAACAGGAGCTCCAGTGCCCAGCCTCCAAAATCATTAAGCTTAAATATATTGCTGGTTTGGGCAAGAATGTTAGCCGTAAAGCAATTGGCGGCAAAGATTAATCCTGCCAGACGTGCTCTGAATCCTATAATCAACATAATAGGCGCGATAATTTCACCTGCAAATACGCCATAAGCAAAGAATGATGGTAAGCCGTGCATGGTCATCATATCTTCAATAAATCCAACGCCGTGGATCAGTTTATTAATTCCATAAACTGACATTGGAAAACCAATAGCTATTCTGCTGATTAACATTCCTAAATTAATGTTCTTTTTCATTTCTTATATTTATTTAAAAGTTATATTTTACAAATGCTCCGATATTTTCAAGGGTCTTTTTTGCATTGTTGAATTGGTCAAAATTAGAGGCTACTCCATACATCATTTTATCCTGCTTTACGCCCAGCCGGATAAACTGTAATCCTCTAGGATACCCGCCATCATCCAGATTTCCGATAGCCAGCACACTGAAATACCCCTGTAGGTTTTCCTTGAGATAAGGGGTGTATTCAAAAGAAACAGATTGTTCCAGTGTAAATCCTTTCTGGTAGGTGGTCCCAATAGAATAAGAAAGAGAGTAGGTGGGTTTTGCCATTCGATACTGTACATAGGCACTGAAGAATGCTCCAGGATTCTTCATTCCAAATGCTGCATTTACACTGAATTTCTTATTAAGATGGTAGGCAAGGGTATTTCTTATGAAAAATATATTCTCATGATCCTTGGTATATTCAGTGTCAAATAAAGTAAGGTTGTTGAGCTTCAGTCGATCATTAAAATAATAATTGACATTGTGCATATAGGTATAGGAACGATGTCCTAAAACAAGATCCGGGGTATAGGTAAGTTTCTGTGCATTCAGATTCAGATAGGCTGATGCAAGAGCTGTTATGGCGATGATTTTGGCCTTCATATTTCACTCGTTAAATTCTGTGAGCAAAATTATTCAGGCCGGAACGGAATAAACTTAAGATATCTTAAGAAGCGCCTGACAGATGTTTTTTTCTCAAGTAACTAAGGTATTCTACTGTGATTCCAAGATAGGAAGCAATCATGTACTGAGGAAAACGCTGCTCGATATTACGATAGGCAGATACAAAATTTCTGTATTTTGTATAGGCATCTACTCTTGAGTGTTCAAACGTTCTTTCCTGTAAAGTAACATAGGCTGACTGCATCTTCAGGCGCCAGAATTCTGATATGGCAGGGACTTCTTTATACAATAATTCCAGATTAGTTTTACTGATCTGTATAATGATCGAATCTTCATTAGCCTGAATAAACATTCTTGACGGAAGTTCGCTCAGATAGCTGTATAAATCATTAACCCACCAGCTTTCAATGCCAAGCTGGGTGATGTTTTCCTTTCCTTTTTCATCTATATGATAGGCGTACAGACTTCCTTGAGCAATGAAGCGCATATGCCTAGATATTTGTCCCTCACGAAGCAGATAATCTTTTTTTTTAAGCTGAATAAACTCTAATTTTTGAATGACAAGATCAATCTCCGTATCCTTTAAAGGAACGATTTCTTGAAAATGCTCTGTCAGTTGTGAAATAATGATATCTGTATCCATGGGAATTACTTGAGTTTTTGTCCATAAAGGACCAGAAGACAAATGTAAGGAAATAATAAAAACAGCTTGTGGCAAAGTAATGAGGAAATGAAATGCAGCCACAAATATATCTTAGATTAGAAAACCTTCACCTGTTTATTGCTTTAGTAATGTATTTATATGATTTAAAAAAAATGGTAGATTTATTTGTAGTTTTGTGATAATCAAAATAGAAATATGGCATTCATAAATGATTTAGGTAAAATTATTGTTTTCTTGTTTTTGCTATTGAGTGTTTTTCTGATCACTGCAAAACCTAAGAGAAAATTACCCAATTATTTGTTTGCTGCATTTCTTTTGATTTCTGTTGTAGATCTTTCAGGTTTTTTTCTGAACACGCCGGATCATGGCCTTATTAAAGCATTTAAACGATCCAGTATCCTGCTTCAGATGCCTTTATACTATCTGTACGTTAATGCAGCCTGTTATTATAACTTTACACTCAATAAAAATCAGCTTTTGCATGGAGTGCCTTTTTTATTCTTTTTCGGTTTATTAAGCATCATGGGAGTTTCTGAACAAAATCAAAAGATATTTGATATTGTTTCTGTCATTCAGTATTACTATTATATCATTGCCGTATTTTGGACATTGAGAACTTTTAAAAAGATATACCAGGAGAATTATTCAAGCAATCATCATCTTACTTATAAATGGTTGCTTCAGACTACTGTTCTTTTTTTAATTGGAAATGTCTTTGTGTTGATCAGAGGCTTTGTAAAGGATAATAATGCTGTTTTCCTTGGGCTGTATGCATTTTCCTCGCTATTTGTTTTATTTGTTGTCAGTTGGTTTGTACTTAATGCCCTATATCAGCCAAGCCTATTTACAGGAATTGATAAAGACCTGGTTCCTGTAGAAGCAGAAAAAGAATCTAAGGAAGAGCCAGAACAGCTTAAAGACCTTCTAAAATTTATGGATATGGAAAAACCCTATCTAGATGATAAACTTACCTTGCAAAAATTGGCTGAGCAGATAGGTATGGCGGAAAAACAACTGTCATTGTTAATCAATCAGTATATGGGTAAACATTTTTTCGACTTTATTAATGAGTTTAGAATCAATTATGCAAAAGTGTTGCTTAAGAATCAACCGCAGTTAACTGTGCAGGAAGTTTTGTATGAAGTTGGATTTAATTCTAAATCTTCATTTTATACGGCCTTTAAAAAAGAGACTGGTGTTACTCCCACAGATTACAGAAAATCAATTATTTAGACGGTGTCCGATTTTAAGTCGGACTAATTTTCTATAATAAAAAGAGTCCGATTTCCGATAGTCGGATGTTTACTCTGTTATAAAACTTCAGATTTGCTTCATTATTAAAAATCAAATACAATGAAGTCATTAATTAAAACCATTATTCTACTCTTGTTTTCTGTTCTATCCATTGAAATTTGTTTTGGACAATCCAATCAAAAAGATGAACTTCGGAAAGCAGACTCCATCATTAACAATTATTCTCAGGCAGATGCTCCAGGGATGGCTGTAGGGATTATAAGAGACGGAAAAGTCATTGAAAAGAAAATATACGGACTGGCAAATCTTGAAAACCGGATTCCTGTGACAGATTCTACAGCATTTAATATTGCATCAGTCTCTAAACAGTTTACAGCTTTTGTAGTCCTTTTAGCAGAGCAGGAGGGAAAGTTGTCATTGAATGATGATATCAGAATCTATTTGCCGGAACTAAAGCACTTGCCCTATAAAATCACCATCAGACAACTGGCCAATCATACCCATGGGCTACCGGAATTTGCAAATATCAAAAGACTGCAGGGGTTTGGAATTGAGTCTCGGGTAACCAATACGGAAGCTGTAGAGACTGTTTTGGCCATTAAAAGTATAAATTTTCCTTCCGGTGAACAATACAAATATAATAATACAGGCTTTATCCTTCTTGCTGAAATTCTTCACAGAATATACAAAAAAGATTTTGTTGACTTACTCAGGGAATATATTTTCAATCCTCTTCACATGAATTATACGAATGTCGTGGATGATCCCGAGAAAATTATTCCCAATAAATCTGAATCATACAGAGAAAACAAGAGGAACTTTACCAAATATACCTTAGGACAAATGGGAAACGGTGCTTCCAACATTTTTACAACTTTGGATGATCTCTGTAAGTGGGCTGTCAATTTTCAGAACCCAACAGTGGGCAGTCGTGAAATCTATCAAAAAATGCAGCAAAATACTTTTCTGAGTACAGGCGAAAAGATAGAATATGGTCTTGGACTGCAAACCGGAAAATATAAAGGACTGGATATTGTCTTTCATGGTGGTGGTACAGCAGGGTACAGATCTTATATACTCCATGTTCCTGCCCATCATTTATCAATTGTGTTAATGAGTAATAAAGCTGCTTTTGATGGATTATTTATTGCCTATAAACTGGTTGATCTATTCCTTGAAGATCATGAGGTTTTGGCCTCTCCACCTAGGAAAATAGCCTATACTTCTACTGAACTAAAAAAGTTTGAGGGTACCTATGAAATAGATCCTGGAAATTATATGGAAATAACCACGGATGGTAAAAAACTATATGCGTGGGGAAGTAAAACCCCTTTGGAATCTGTGGGAGACCATATATTTGCCATTCCTTTTATTCCAACCGCTCATGTTACATTTTATACCGGAAAGCTTACATTCAGCATTGGGGACTTTGTATTTACCTGCGAAAAGGTAATATTGAATCCACTGGATGAGAGCAAAATGGATCTCAATCAATTTGTTGGGCATTATAAGAATGAAGAATTCAATACAATCTATGAGTTGATTGTTAAGGATAATAAACTTGTTGCAAGACATGCCATTAATCCCGAAGCTATTTTACATCCTTTAAGTCCGGAAAACTTTTATTCCCGGGAGCCATTTTTTGGACGAATTCATTTTAAGTATGATGAAAATAATAAGATGAAAGGATTTATACTATCAGGATCCAATATGTTCAACATAGAGTTTAATAAAATTAAATAAAATATTTTAAGTTGAACGTCCGAAAAAGTTGTAAATTATTATCTTTAAAATAATATTTCCATAGAATTGGAATACTATTTGTAATGCAATACAAAACAACAAATGAATCGAATTTTCAGCATAAATTATCTTTGACTAATTAAAAATCATGTTCCTGTCTCAATAAAGTGGATTATTTTATTCAGGTAACTCTCCTTATTCAGTATAGTAAAAAAAATGTCCCATAAATTTTAAACATATGAAAAACGCAAAACTATTAATTACAGCAATTACAGTTGTAATGTTCGCTTCAAGTGCTTCTGCACAGCTTGTTCCAAAAGGAGCCGGTTCCGATAAAGATAAACATGGATGCAAAGGATCCGCAGGATATACTTTCTCTGTGATAAAAAACGACTGTGTGAGGCTTTTTGATGAAAAAATTCTTTTAAAAGAAGTAAATACTAAAAAATCATACACCTCTCAAGCGGCCATAATTCTTAGCCAGGACGAACAACAGGCAGAGTTGTTTTTACCGTCTTCAGACGGAAGTCTCATACTTGAGAAAGTAGCATCTAAAAAGGCTGTTGTTTATAAAAAAGGACAATATACTTTAACGAAAGGTAAAAAGAATAGCTATGTATTGAAACTGGCGAATAAAACAGTTTTCAAGAGTTAAGAATACCATCAAAAAATGAGCGCATTTTGTTTCATACTTGTGCTGAGAAGCTGCTTCAAAACTGAGGCAGCTTTTTTGTTTTGTATTCAGAATTTCTGGTGACTTTCTATAACAGAGAAAACCACAGATTATCATAATAACCTATGGTTTTCAATAACTAAGAACTATTTAACTATGATTCTGTTTTAAGGTAGCCATAATGTAAAGACGGATCCTTACCAAACAGGCATGAAAAAATGTTTTGAAATTCATGGATATACTTACATTTTATAGCATTTCCATAGATTTTTAATCCCTCCAGTATTTTTCTGGAACTCAGATCAATATCATACTTTATAAAAGCTTCCGGTCTCTCGTATCGGATGCTTTGATCTGAACTGAATGTTCTTGAAAATCCCAGCCTCTCCAGCCATTCTTCCGTTATTTTAATTGGCTTAATGGAATCTGCCGGAACCGAAATACGTTGAATATCATTTTCAATGTGAACAAAATATTCCTTTTCTACACTCTGAAAGATTTCAGTGATCGTATAAATCTGATTTTTGTACTCGACTAAGTTTTTGATTTTAAGATCTGCTACATTCATAATATTTTGATTTTTGTGATGATGTTGGTATAGGGTATAACTATCAAATATTAAGCCATGCATAGTATTGTAAGGCAGTGTTTTAGTGAAGATTAGGTTAAATTTTTCGTTAAAAAATTAATATTATGTTAAAATAATAGAATTATAATTGGGTTTCAAAAAATTGGATGTAGTAGGTCTTTGAGATCAGTGAATTTTTTTCTCCTGTGAAGACTTATTAGCTGTAGCCAAAAGAAGAGCAATGACAATAGAGCAGATAAGAAATGCTATAAAAACATTCCAGGAATAGGAGTGGAGAAGATATCCGGTGCCACTTCCCAGAATACTTGATCCGAAATAATAGAATAACCAATAAATAGAAGTAGCAGAGGACTTTCCTCGTTTCGCATAAAGTGCAGTCATTTGGCTAGCCATGGTATGAGAGGCAAAAAAAGAAAGCGTAAAAAGAGCAAGTCCAAAAATGAGAACATAAAGATTTTCTGATAGAAGCAACAGCGCTCCCACAATCATAAACAGGATAGATGCCTTTAGAATAGTATTGGCAGGAAATCTTTTGGATAGACGGCCAACGATCATAGTTCCAAAGACACCAAAAACGTACATCAGGAATATAAATGCAATGATAAAATGACTCAGGGAGAAAGGAGCATCCTCCAATCTGAAAGTCAGATAATTGTATACACTTACAAAAACACCCATTACCAAAGCTGCAATGAAGTATAAACGAAGCATATAAGGATTAGTGAGAAAAAACTTCATCTGCTTCATCTTGAGATGGTAATCTGTTTTTTGGGGATTGAAAAATTTTGATTTTGGGAAAAGTTTCCAAAATATAATGCCCAGGATTAAACTCTCTATTCCAATCACCAAAACAGCATTGCGCCATCCAAATTCCCCGGCAATAAGAGTAGCCAATATTCTGCCACTCATCCCACCAATTGTATTTCCGCTTAGGTACATGCTGATGGCAGCGCCTATTACAGCAGTATTTACTTCCTCTGTAAGATAGGCGAGGGCTACTGCTGAAACTCCTGAAACAACAAATCCTTTGAAAATCCCGATGGCAATCAGAAGACTGAGGCTTGGTATCCATGTTGAAAGGATGGTAAGTAAAGCTGAAGAAATTAGGGAGAAAGTCATGAGCCCCTTTCTGGAATAGCTGTCTGCCTTAAAGGCGAAAAATAATAAGCCTAACGCCATTCCTATGGTAGACGATGATACAAGCAGGGAAGTGTCGCCCACAGACACGTTGAAATGTTCTGCCGCCATGGGCAGCATCGGCTGAAAAAGATAAAGCTGCGCAAATACAGAAAGTCCGGAAAAAAAAATACAAAGTTTTATAAATCGGAAATGCTGGCTTCCCTGATCTGCTTTTTCAAATGGATTCATCATTTCTTGCCGTTAAAATGCAATAGGTTCATAGAAATAAGGTCCAGTAAAGTTCCTGATTATTTTTTAATTGTAAAAATCATTATCTCAATGATCACGATAGGTGCTGAATATAGAAGAGGTGCTGCTACTCAAGTTTAATTATTTTCTCTCTTTGACAAAATTGGAGTAATAGTAAGCACGGATGTTTATTCCAAACCATCTTTTACTACTTTCTGGACAAAACATTAATGCATCATTTCATATACTTTGATTAATTCTGCAATGTTACCTACATCAAGTTTTTGGAAGATTCTTTTTTTATAGGTACTTACCGTAGACATCTGAATGTTAAGCTGATTAGCAATTTCCAGATTTCCATTTCCATCGGCCAAGAGTTTAAAAATCTCGTATTCACGGGAAGAAAGTTTTTCAGCAGGGTTATTTCTTTTATTCTGAATGATAAGCCCAATTAATTCAGCAGGGTAGAAGTAGCCTTTTTCAAGCACTGTTTTTACTGCATTCTTGATTTCTTCTTCACTGCTTTGCTTATTCAGATAGCCCTCAGCCCCTTCTCTTATGTATTGTATGGCAACATCTTTATCATACCCGGAAAATACAAGGATCTTTATATTTTTCTGAATGTCTTTAAGCTCAGAAATCATTTTTTTATATTGAGTTCCGGGCATGTCAATATCTAAAATAAGAAGATCATACTGCTGGGTTCCCAACATCTTTTTTACCTGTTCATAGTTCTCTGCGAAATCTATATTCAGACTAGGAAAGGCAGTCTCTAAAACCAGTGCTGTTCCTGCTCTGACTACATAGTGATCATCAGCAATTAAAATTCTTTCATTCATATAAATTAGTTTTTATTGAGCATTATTTCTACAACAATTCCCTTGGGGTGATTCTGCCTAAAGTTTATTTCAGCATTAATTTTTTTGACTAAATGAATCACCATATGCAGCCCTAATCCTTTTCCTTTAAAGCTAGGCGTCTCCCGTTTAGGGTTTTTAAAAAGGTTCATATAGACAGCTATTTGTTCTGCGGACATTCCTGCCCCGGTATCGGCTATTGTTATGGTAGATTTTTGTTTGTTTTCTGTAATATTCATGGCTATCTGGCCATCAAACGTATTCTTTACAGCATTATCCAGAATATTATGAATGATTGCCATTAAAATACTTTCGTTCACATGGGAAAAAATGTTGGTTTCAGCCATGTTGATAATCATGGTGCCTCTTTCCTTGGCGATCTCACAGAATAATTTTTTCTTGATCTCCAAAATCCTGTTAATAGGGTATTCTTCCTCTTCAAAGATATTTTCAGCCTTATAAAGTTCAGTATATTCCTTTAAATTTAAGGTAAACTGATAAAGTTGTTCCGAAGATTTGTAAATGCTGTCAAAATACTTTTTTTGCAACTCTACATCATCCGATTCATATAATTTCTGTGAAAGCATGGCAATAAACCTGATAGGAGTGGTAATATCATGGCTGATGGTTTCTACCAGTTTTTTCTGATATTCAGTTTCTTTTTGCAGGTCACTTTTTACTACTTCAAGAGTAAGGGCAGTTTCTTTCAATTCAGAATTTTTGTTGTGAACAATCTGCTTTAATGCTTTATTTTTTATTCTTAAAAAGTTAGTAGTGAGCTGAACAATTACAGTGATGATAATCAAAATAATAATAGAAACAGAAACTCTGAACAGCATGGTTTGATAAAAAAACGGCTGGATCTTAAACTGGATGTTTTTTTCTTCATATTTCCCATCCGGAGAGATCAGCATTCTCACGCTCAGTATGTATTCACCTGGAGCAAGATTGCTGAGGGTATATTTTAGTTCTTTTCCGGTGGCAATCTGTTCCCAGTCGGTATTTTCCGTACCTGATATCTTGGCCTCTATATAAAGATTTTCCAAATTGGAAAAATAAGGGATGTCAATGAAAATATCTGCGGTTTTATAGTCTTTTTTTAAATCAAGAAGATGGTGGAAATGTTGAGGTTCAGAATTTCCAATCTTTACCCTTTCAATATAAATTTTACTTTTGTCTGGATAGTAAGTTTTGATACTGTCCGGATTAAAAAATATAAACCCATCCATAGACGGGAATACAAAATCTCCGCTCTCCAGCGCATAGGCATTGGGTTGTGAACTTCCATTAAATTCATTTGTCAGGAATCCGTCCTTTTTGGTGAAACGATAATAAAAAACAGGATTTTTTTGATCTTCCGCATACTGTAGAAGTTGTTTTTTAGGAACCTTAAACAAACCATTATTGGAAGATATCCAATAAAAACCTTTTCGATCCTCAAGAATATAATGCGCAGACTGAAGATGGTTATTCCTGTCATTGGGCATTTTAATAAGCTTTCGGTTTCTGAAAAGATAAAAGCCATTTTTATTGGTCATAACCCAGATAAGGTTATCCTTTGTCTGGATTATGCTTTTAACGTGGATGTTTTTCAGAATAGGAGTAATCGTTTCACTTCCCAGAGTTATAGAGTAGAGTCCATCACTATTGCCTACCAATACTTCATCCTTGTTGTATTGGGCAAAATTATTGACAAAGCTTTTAAAGTGATAAACAAAATCCGGTTTTGAAAATATATCTTTTGTCGAGAGATGCAGCTGGCTTTTAGAGAAATCTGAAAATGAAGAGCCATACAGGTTTCCACTTTTCAAAAACATTTCAAATCCTTTCTTTATAAAGGTAGAGTCTTTCCTTTTGTAACCGGAATCCTTATAAAATCGAATGATACTGTTTCTTTTCCGGATAAGGATATTCCCGGATTTGTCATACATCATAAGATAATTATCATTGTTTCCAAATGAGTACTTATTGACAATTCCATGTTTTCCAAACTCTGTTCCGTCGTCTGCAATGATTGTATTCTTACTGAATGGGAGAGAAGCATAATATACATTGTTAGAAAAATCAGCTTCTTTTTTGGCAACATAAAAATCTGAAAGTCTAAGAACATTTAGTCCATTATTCAGAGTTCCAAGATAAAGTTTATTAAAATCCTTATCGTAGAACATAGAATAATAGGAATGGCTACCTATCTCATTGTATTTTACAAGAAATTTCAGTGTTATTTCACGTCCTTTTCCTTCTACAAGATAAATATTATTATGATTGATGATAAAGGTTTGATTGGTGATTTGCTGCCAGTAAACCTTTGTATTTGGATCATTAAAAAGACTTTCCTTTTCATGAACAGAAAGCCTTCCCTTATCAATAGAATAGGTTTTCCTTGCCTTGAGATTATTAATAAAAAGAACCTCATTAAATACAAAAATATTGTTCAGATCCTTGTTTGAAAACGGAAAAGCTATTTTCGTTTCTTTCCCATTCTCATCCTTGTAGATAATAGTGTTTTTTGTGGTAAAGTTGTAGGTTGAATTCTTAAGCTGTATAAAATAATGAATGTCATTATAAAAATTACATGCAATAATATTATTTGCAATCCTGTTTATAAACGTTCCTTCCTTTAAAAAACCTTTTTTATCACTATTATGAAGACTGGTGACTTTAGGAAATCTATTTTTTATAATGATCTTGTTTTCCTGGAAATTATTGAGAACCGTAATGCTGTCCAAAAGGGTATCCCCAATAAATTCTCCAAAGTGCAAATTATTTATTTTGAAATTATTGAAAGTAATAAAAGAACTACCATCATAACGTACAAGACCATTTTCTGTAGAGATCCATATAAAACCATGTTTATCCTTAACAAGGGCCTTTGCACTGCTTTGTGGAAGTCCATTGTCAATATTGTACCATGTTGAAGTATGGCGCTGTCCGTAAATGTTGAAATATAAGCAAGTAAAAAACAATGCCCAAACTCTCATATGTGCACAACTGATCTATGTTTTATGCATCAATGCATAAAACGGTTAATAATAGTTTTTGTACAAGTCGAAGTTTTTTTAATGGGTAGGAACGATTGAGAATAAATTTTTATCATTAATTTTTTTAGTCGTTTGTGTTTTATGTGTTAAACAGATTTGTTTGATGCTGTAAAAATAATGAAATTATACAGATAAATCAGTATTTTTTGATGGGTATTACGATGAGTTTTGTGTATATTTATTGATAATGAAGCAGATATTTGTCGGTTTTTTTGTAGTAATATTTCTACAGATAGTGAAAATTTATTTTATTTAAACAGTTCTATTGCAGAAACCATAATTTTTAATTTACAATTTTTAAAAGATTTCATGCGGAGAAGATGCAAATGCCTCAAAAAATATTTGAATTTTAATGTGATTCATCGAATGAGGTTTGTTCATTTAAATGGATTGAACATCAGAGAAGTACCTGTGATATTCTTAGTTGGTTTTTATGTTTTTTTGCGAATTTTATTTATATTTTTCATTTATTGTCTTTTTGTAGTAAAAGTTTTACAACGATATTGTGTTAATTCTACATGTTTTTTTTGATCAGGCTGGATGGCTTTCCTACTTTTGCAAACGATTCCCACCAAGATGAAAGAAGCTTTTAATTAATTAAATGATTCTAAAAACACAAACGGTTTTTACCTCAAAAATAAAAGATCTCTTGAAAGAGATCTTTTTTCTTTTTATACAATTGCATATTTGAGTTGGAGTGGGTGTTTTGCATCTAAAAAAAATCAGTATTTTCAAAAGGCAAATTTTTTCTGCATCAATATAATTGTTGAATAAACAGTTCTTTTCATTTATGACCCGAAAAGTTCACCATATGATTTTTAATTCTTAACTTTAAATTTATGGTTTAAATCAGTATAAAACCAAAAATGCGATGAAAAGAAGTAAAGAGATTGTTAATCAATATTTTGTGTTTTTAGAAAAACATGTTCAGGATGTGATTTCAGGAAGCATTTCCGAATTTATGGAAGTTAATGAAATTGCTGGACAGTTAGCTGTTTCTCATAAGCATCTTACCGACACCATCAAGAAAGAAACAGGGCAGCATCCTTGTTATTTTTATGATGAAAAAATCATTCATGAAGCTAAATGGATGCTTACCAATTCTGATAAATCCGTAGCAGAGATTGCACGTATTTTTACTTATGATCCATCCAATTTTTCAAAATTTTTTAAGAAAATGACAGGATTTACTCCGGGTAGGTTCAGGACATTTTATGAAATTTGATATTTTTATTTTATTTCTCTCAGACGGCTTTGATATTATATTTTATAGATTTCAGTTCTCCTTTATGGGATTTAATAATGTTAAAATACCGCTGAAAATAGTTTTTTACCAGATAATAATAAAAGAATGAATGAAAATAATCTTTTATAAATGAGGAGGTTGTGAGAAATAAAGGTCTTTTTTTATTATTTCTTTACCAATATTACTTTATTGATTGCTTTTTTTACTAATTTTCCATTACTAAAAACTAACTAATTCAATAAAAAATATGTTCAAAGTTGCATTTATATAATGGAGTCGTTTGGTTTGCAGAGCAAGAGAATAAAAATGTTAAGTCTTTAATAATATTTAATCTTTTATGTGAATCAAAGCCCTTTAAATAGTCATATATTTGTTTCTTCGAACCACAACAAACAAGATTAAGGATGAGCATCAATTTCACAACAGCAACTATTAAAGACTTTGAGAATATACCAGATAATGATATGGCTCAAAGAGCTGAAATATTTTATGAATACCTAGACTTTGTGAAGTCTAACGGGCATATGAATTACAGACTGAAGAATACTTCAGGGACTAATGCAGTATTGAATGTAAATATAGCAAACCAAAACAGAGAATTTGTTAGTTTTGTTTCCAGTGATTATTTAGGGTTTACACAGCATCCAAAAGTAAAGCAGGCCGCTATTGAGGGAATAGAGAAGTATGGTACAGGAACAGGGGCGACCCCTCTTATTGGTGGTTATTTTGATTACCATAATGCCCTAGAGAAAAAAATATCAAGCTTTTTTAAAAGAACTGAAGATGAAGCTGTTGTTTTTACGACTGGGTATACAGCAAACAGTGCTACCTTACAATGCCTGATGCAGAAAGAGGATCTGGCAATTTTAGACATGGCAGTACATGCCAGTGTACATGAAGGATGTGCCTTTACCAATAAAAAAACATTTCCTCACAATAATTTGGAATCTTTGGAACACATTTTGAAGGTATCTGAAAATCTGTACCGTACGAAACTCGTTATTGTGGATGGAGTGTATTCCCAAGATGGTGATACCTCGCATATTAATGAGATCTATAATCTAGTGAAGAAATACAACGCCTTTCTAATGGTAGACGACGTACATGGTGTCGGTATCCTTGGAGAAACAGGAAGAGGTACTTTGGAACAAGCTGGATTACTTGATAAAGTGGATATCATTACAGGAACATTCAGTAAAACGTTTGGTAATCTGGGTGGATATGTTATCGCCGATAAAAAATTGGCAGCATTTATCAGATTCCAATCCCGTCAGCAGATCTTCTCAGCAACTGCCCCACCATCATCCGCAGGAATCGTTAAAGCCATTGATTTGATAGACGAAGAACCGATCTGGAGAGAAAGACTCTGGAACAATATCAACTATTTCAAAAAAGGACTTGATGACTTAGGATTGGATACGGGAATTACCTGCTCAGCAATTGTTCCGGTAAAAATAGGAGATCCATACTTGACAGGGGATGTCGGAAAATTATTAATAGAAAAAGGAATTTATACGAATCCTATTCTTTATCCGGCAGTGCCAAGAAAAGACGCACGTATTAGAATGAGTGTAACAGCCAGGCATGAAAAGGAACACCTGGATAAAACGCTTAACGCATTTGATGATATTAATAAAAAATTGCATATTGCAAAAAAATAATAAATTATGCCTAGAAAAGTAGTGCAAGGCCCAATTAGGGACAAAGAAAAAACAAAACAAAAACTGCTTGCTGCAGTTGGTAAAATTTTAAGAGTAAAAGGATACTCAGGATTAAAAGTAAGTAAGATAGCAGCAGTTGCCGGTTTTGATAAAAAATTGATTTATGAGTACTTTGGAAGCACTGATAAGCTAATCGATGAATATATTAAGTCTCAGGATTACTGGAGTCAGGTAAATAAAGATGTAGAGGTAGATTACTCCGACGGAGGGCATGAGCTTACCAAATTTGTCGTGCTTAACCAGTTTGAGAACCTTAAGAAAAATAAAGAACTTCAAAAGATCATCCTTTGGGAGCTTTCAGAAAATAAACCTATCCTTAAAAAGCTGGTTGAACAACGTGAAGAAGTAGGAGAGGTTTTGTTTGGAAATATCTCAGATCCGTATTTTGGAGAAGGTGCTGCAACGAGACATAGAGCAATTATGGCGCTAATTGTTTCAGGAGCATATTACCTTAACCTTTATACAGGATATAATGCAAGTGTTTTCTGCGGGATTGATTTGAAAACAGAAGATGGAAGAAAAGAGATTGAGCAGGCTATTGTTGAATTGATTGACTTTGCATATAGTAAAAAGAAGTAATCATTAAAAGTTTTCCAATTTGAACAGAAATATATTTTTGTTGATAATTTGAAAACTTTTAATTTTCAAATTAGAACTATATTTCTTATTTTTGACCAATGGAAAATTTTATAGTATCTGCAAGAAAATATCGTCCTCAAGAGTTTGATACAGTTGTAGGACAATCCCATATTACGGATACTTTAGAACATGCAATTGAAGAAAGTCAACTAGCTCAGGCATTGCTTTTTTGTGGACCTCGTGGTGTAGGTAAAACTACCTGTGCCAGAATTCTTGCAAGAAAGATCAATGAGAAAGATGGCTCGGTTTCAGAAGACGGCTTTGCTTATAATATCTATGAATTGGATGCTGCATCCAATAACTCTGTAGATGATATCAGAGAACTGATAGATCAGGTACGCTTTGCTCCTCAGGTTGGTAAATACAAAGTATATATCATTGATGAGGTTCATATGCTGTCTTCTGCCGCTTTCAATGCTTTTCTGAAGACACTTGAAGAGCCGCCAGCTCATGCTATCTTTATTTTGGCGACTACAGAAAAACATAAAATTATTCCAACTATTCTATCTCGTTGTCAAATTTATGACTTCAAGAGAATTACCATTGAAGATATTCAGGGACACCTGAAAAATATTGCTCAAAAAGAAAATATACAATACGAAGATGACGCTCTATACCTGATTGCTCAAAAGGCAGATGGTGCATTAAGAGACGCCCTTTCAATCTTCGACAGGCTTTCCACATTCTCCCAGAAAAACATTACACTGGCAAAAGCTGCAGAAGTCCTAAATATTCTAGACTATGATCAGTATCTTAATATTGTAGATCTGGCCAAGGAAAACAAAATTCCTGAAGTGCTGTCTGCTTTTAATGATATTGTTAAAAAGGGTTTTGATCCTCATATTTTTGTCGCCGGACTGGGAAGCCATTTCAGAGACTTGATGATGGCACAGAATACCTCTACAATTGATCTCATTGAAGTAGGAGAGAAGACAAAGTCTAAGTTTATAGAACAAGGACAAAAATGGGCCGCCCAGCAACTGATTGATGGTATTGAAATCTGTAACCATGCAGATATTAATTATAAGAATTCCAAGAATCCAAGACTTACCGTTGAAATTGCACTGATGCAGCTATCTTCTCTGACAGCTAATTCAGGTGATACTAAAAAAAAAAGTTCTTAATACTAGCCCCATTTCTCAATGAGAAGCAGGAAGTAAAAATTCCTGAAAAAGCTCCGGAGAAAAAAGAGTCCGTTAAGACAGTACAGGCTATACAGTCTGAGGAGGTTCAGAATACGACAATCAATAAAACAACAAAGCCTTTATCCAGACCTGGAATTTCTTCAGGCTTTAGCATCAATTCTTTTTTGAATAAAGAAGATAAAGTAGAAACAACAGAAAATGTTGTTGTCAAAACTGAAAATCTTCCCCAGCACCATTTTACAGATACAGATCTGCAGATGGAATGGAAAATAATGCTTAAACAACTGCAGGTAAAAAATAATTTTGTCTTTAATGCAGTGAAGACCTTTAAGCTGGAGAAAAAAGAAGAGAATAAGATCAGGGTTTTATTTCCTTCAGATTCTGCCAAAGTAGAATTTGACAAGATAAGTGGAGAATTTTTTAATCATTTCAGAAAAAAAGTTCAGAACCATGCAATTGAGGTAGAATACGAGAGAGACACTGAAAATCTGAAGATTGAAGTAGTCACCAAAAAGAAAATATTTGAAAAATTTATAGAAAAAAATCCACTTTTAAGAGATCTTGATGATTTAATGAAGTTTGATTTGACATAATTTTTATATATTTGTCAAAGTTTTCTGTGAAAAATAACTTTTTGACAAAAACAAATTGTAACTAGAAACGCTAAAACAAAGACATTTCCAGAAGAAAAATGGAAAAACTATCTAATACATATCTGTCTTTCTTTGCACCCGCTAATTATTTTAGCGGTTATTTTAGCTTTTCTGCTTCTTATTATAGAAATTTCAGAACCTATTACCGATTTTATTGGTATTGTTAACTGAATTTCTTTCCAAAAAATACAGGAGAAGTAGAGCCTTATTATTTTCCTGATTCCTTTAAACAATTTTGAACGGCATTTTTTGAAAAGAATTATAAATTAAATTTTATAATCAAAGGGCTATTGCTGTGAACTAAAAAAATATAAAAAAACAATAAAATTTAGAATATGAATTTAAAAGATTTAAAAAACGAGTGGATCAACGAGCTTACACAACCATTAATGATTGCGGGGCCGTGTAGCGCAGAAAGTGAAGCTCAGATGCTTGAAACAGCCAGAAGAATTAAAGAATCCAATGCTAATGTATCGGTTTTCCGTGCAGGAATCTGGAAACCACGTACAAAGCCAAATGGATTTGAGGGAGTAGGAGTAATTGGTTTGAACTGGCTAAAGAAAGTAAAGGAAGAATACGGATTCAAAACAGCTACAGAGGTTGCTAATGCACACCATGTATTTGCTGCTTTAGAGGCTGATGTAGATGTTCTTTGGATTGGAGCACGTTCTACGGTAAACCCATTTACAGTACAGGAAATTGCAATGGCATTAAGAGGAACGGATAAGCCGGTATTTGTTAAAAACCCTGTAAACCCGGATCTTGCATTATGGATTGGTGCTCTTGAAAGACTTTTAGGTCAGGATATTAAAAACCTAGGGGTAATTCACAGAGGATTCTCAACATACCAGAAAACAAAATACAGAAATAACCCTAACTGGCAGATTGCTCTTGACTTCAAAAGCCAGTTCCCGGATATTCCAATGTTGATTGACCCGTCTCACATTTGTGGAAATAGAACAGGTTTGGCAGATATTACTCAGGAAGCGCTTAACGTTGGTTACCAAGGGGCAATTATTGAATCGCACTGTAATCCCGATGAAGCGTGGAGTGATGCTTCTCAACAGATTACGCCTGAAGTACTTGCTGAACTTATCGGTAACTTAAAAGTAAGAAACTCTAATCTTGCAGGTTTTGAAGGGGAAATGGGAAGACACAGAACATTGATTTCTGATCTTGATTTCCAGTTAATCGAGCTTCTTTCTCAAAGAATGAAGATTTCAGAAAAAATTGGTAAGCTTAAACAAGAAAATGATATTGCCATCTTCCAGCCTGAACGTTGGAAAGTAATTACAGAATACGCTACACAAAAAGCGAAAGAAACAGGAATGTCTCAGGAGTTTATTGAGAAAGTCTTCAAAGCGATTCACGAAGAGTCTATTGAAGTACAGAATAACATTATGATTGACAAGAAATAACTTGCTGAGAATATATAATAGCTAGTAGGGCTTAGGGTGTCAGATTTAGAATAAACTATTTCCTTACCCTAAGCCCTAATTTCTTATATTTGCACCATATTATCTATGAAAGGAAAAATCATTAAATCTACAGGCAGTTGGTACCAGGTTTTGGAATTGGAAACAAATAAAATTTTCGAGGCCAGAATCAGAGGTAAATTCAAATTGATCAAAACAAGACTTACCAATCCGCTTGCTGTAGGAGATTTTGTTGAGTTTCAGTTGGAGCAGGATGATATTGCATGGATCACGAAGATAGAACCACGCAGAAATTACCTGATCAGAAAATCTGTTAATCTTTCAAAAGAAGCACATATCATTGCTTCCAATATAGATCTGGCATGCTTTATTTTCACCTTAAAGCATCCGGAAACTTCTTTAGGATTTCTGGATAGATTTTTAGCTTGCTGTGAGGCATATAATATTACACCGTTGATTCTTTTCAACAAGATTGATGTGTTGCATGAAGAAGAAATTGAAATTGTAAAAGATGTTGAATTTATTTATCAGGAAATAGGGTATAATACCCTGGAAATCTCATCTTATTCAGGATTGAACCTGGATCAGCTTCAGGAGCTCCTTAAAGATAGAACCTCCGTGTTTTTCGGGCACTCAGGGTGCGGAAAGTCTACATTAGTTAATGCTTTACAGCCCGGATTAAATTTGAAAACTTCAGAAATTTCAGATACCCATTTAAAAGGAAAGCACACCACAACCTTTGCTCAGATGCATTTCTGGCATTTTGGTGGAAACGTTATTGATACTCCCGGAGTTCGTGAATTTGCAATGATCGACATTGAAAAAGAAGAAGTTCAACACTATTTTCCTGAAATATTTAAGAAAAGGGAAGGGTGTAAATTCCATAACTGTCTTCACATTAATGAGCCTAAATGTGCTGTTCTTGATGCCCTTGAAGCAGGAGAAATTCAACATTCTCGTTACGCTAATTACATCAAACTGATGGATGAAGCCGAGGAAGCTTCTCAAAAATAATAGACCATTTTCATATCATAATAATACCTCAGATTAATATAAAATAATCTGAAAGAATACTTTTGTTCGTATATTCAAGTAAAATCCATTCTGTATATCCTGAACCAAATTTCGTAGATAGAACAAAAAAAGTAGAAACTTAATACATTAGACCTTAATAAAATAAATTTTAAAAAAAAGTAAAGACGGTTTTTAGTAACTGAATTTTTTAAAGTAAAAAAAAATTAAGATAATTCTACTTTTTGTCATGCATATTTTGTCACATAACTCTACTTTTCAATACCTGAATTCTAACTGACTAAAAAAAAATAAAAATTTTCGATTATTTCATTGATTGCATAAGAAGCAATAATGTGTTAATATACTTTTATAAGGTTTTTAATTTTATTAAATCGATAACAAAATAGCTGTTTTGTTGCAAATAAAAAACCCAGCCGAAGCTGGGTAAAAACTAATAACCATGAAAACTCAAATTAAACATGAGAATCGCAATAGAATAAACAATTACTGTGCCAAAGTTGAGTTCATAATTTCTTAATAAAAGTTATTTTTATGTTAAAAAAAAATTAAAATAAAAATCAAAGATATTTTTTGTAATTTTGCGCCATTAAAAAAATATACATTTATGTCTAACATTACATTCACTATGATTAAGCCTGATGCTGTTGCTGACGGACATATCGGTGCAATATTGGGTAAGATTGCTGAAGGAGGTTTTAAAATCAAAGCTTTAAAATTAACTCAGCTTACAGTTGCTGATGCAAAAAAATTCTATGAAGTACACGCTGAAAGACCATTTTATGGTGAGTTAGTAGAATTCATGAGTTCTGGTCCTATCGTAGCTGCTGTTTTAGAAAAAGACAATGCAGTTGAAGATTTCAGAACATTGATTGGTGCTACTAACCCTGCAGAAGCTGCAGAAGGTACAATCAGAAAAATGTTTGCAAGAAGCATCGGAGAAAATGCAGTTCACGGTTCAGATTCTGACGAGAATGCATTAATCGAGGCTCAGTTCCATTTTTCAGGAAGAGAGATTTTCTAAGAAAATTACCTTACAAAATAAAAGATCCGGAGAATATTCTTCGGATTTTGTTTTTTATAGTGACAAATACTTTTACTCAATATTGAAATTGTATCCCTGCTGTCACAATAACTGCCATTTCAGCTGCTTTTAGATAGCAGTGAGGTCTTGATTTTCTGATAGGATCTAAAAATTAAAATATTCAATAATAAATTGTTGTATTTTAGACTTGAAATAAATGGAACGTTTATTGCAAATTTCCTCTAAAAAAGCGATTATGAAAATTCCAACATTATTAATGGCCAGTTTATTAGCGGTAGGTGTATCTGCACAAACTACCCAATCTTCCGGTAAAACGAAAAAACCGGTAAAGAAAGTTAGAAAAGCAGCCGCTTCCGACACAACTAAAAAACCGAAGCCTACCACACCTCCTAAAGTAATTGTTAAAAAAGATACAGTTCGACATGACCCTCGTAATTGCCCTGCCTGCGGGATGGGATAGGAGATGGGAAAGCCACTGCTAGGATTATCAATGATGGCAGAAGCGGAGTTTATTTCTGCTGTTTTGCCTTTGCTGCAGAGTAATTCTGTTGATGTATTGGAATGGTCATTTGATACCCTTTATCATACAGAAGAACCGACCTGGCTTGGGGATTTGTTAGATTTTTACTCCGAAAATAATCGCCTGATCGGTCATGGAGTTTATTATTCATTATTTGATGCCAGATGGACGGAACGGCAGAATGTATGGTTGGATAGATTAAAGGGAGAGGTTAAACAAAGAAATTACAACCATATTACGGAGCATTTTGGCTTCATGAATACTGAGAACTTCCATCAGGGCGTACCATTGCCGGTTTCTTTGCATTCTAAAGTACTACAAATAGGAAAGGACAGGCTTTTCAGACTTCAGGAAGCATTAGAAATTCCTGTGGGGATAGAGAATCTGGCATTTTCATTCTCTGTAGATGATGTTAGAGAGCAAGGGCTTTTTCTGGACAAACTTATTGAAGATACCCACGGATTTCTGATTCTTGATCTTCACAATATTTACTGTCAATCCTGTAATTTTGAAATAGAGATGCAGGAAATTATCAATTCATATCCCTTGGATAAAGTAAAAGAAATTCATCTTTCAGGAGGAAGCTGGCAGGATAGTGTTTATGGAAAAAAGCACATTCGAAGGGATACCCATGATGATATTATTCCTGAGGATATTTTATCTGTACTGCCATGGGTTTTATCCCAATGTCACAATCTGGAATATGTAATTATAGAAAGACTTGGTCACTCCATTCAGCAAGAAAGTGAAAAAAATGATTTTCTAGAAGATTTTGCTAAGGTTAAAAAGCTTATTTCAGAATCGGATTGGAAGAATCAACAGAAATTTCATTGGAATAAAAAGGAACTAAAACTTTTAGAAAATCCATTGGAAGATATCCTTTTGCATCAGGAACAAACTATGCTTACGAGATTATTGTTTGATAATGCCGATGTCTCATTAATTAAAAATCAGGAATTTTATTATTTTAAAACAGAGAACTGGGATTCTGAAATGATACTCACCGCTCAGAATATCATTAAAAAATGGAATCCTTATTAAAAAAACTCTGTAATCTATGATCATCACAAATCAAAATATATGAAAATGATAACGGTATTATTAATTATCACCGCAGTGCTTACCGCTCTTATTGCCGGACTTTTTTATGCCTATTCCTGCTCTGTTGTGCTTGGGTTGGGAAAGCTTTCTGATCTGGAATATCTGAAAGCGATGCAAAATATTAACCGGGAAATTCTAAATCCTGTGTTTTTTATGAGTTTTATGGGAACAGCAATTCTTCTTCCTATATCCGCCTTTTTATTTAGATCTGAACAGCCTGTTTTTATTTTTCTTTTATTGGCAACATTCTCTTACTTGATAGGTGTTTTTGGAGTTACTGTAGTTGGAAATGTACCCATGAATGACTTATTGGATCAATTTGATATTTCTAATTCTACGACAGATGCTATCAAGCAAATGCGGGATAACTTTGAAAACAGATGGAATTTTCTGAACAATATAAGAACTGTTTTTTCTGTCATCACGATTGTTCTGGTGGTGTGTGCCTGTATTTGGAATAAGGAAGTATAAAAAGTTTTATATAAGTAAAAATACTCAAATGAAAATACCGTATTTCTACGGATGTTTATGTGATATTTTATTCAGACCTTTGGGTTGTTAGTAAGAAGAATTTAGACATTTAAAGAATCTTGAAAGAAAATTCATAACCACGACGACTCAAATTTCAGCGAAAAGGCAGCTCTATAAGAACTGCCTTTTTGTGTATTTATAATCTGTTTATTTTTAGATTTTTAAAAGCTCAATGGTTCTTTCCGGGCTTTCTGTAGAGAATACTGCGTTTCCTGCAACTAGAACATCTGCTCCGGCTTCAAAAAGTTTTGATGCATTGTCAAGATTTACTCCTCCGTCTACTTCAATAAGAGCCGTAGAGTTGTTGCTTAAAATAAGATCCTTAGTTTCGGCGATCTTTTTATAGGTGTTTTCAATGAATTTCTGTCCTCCAAATCCTGGATTTACACTCATTAATAATACCAAATCCACATCAGCAATAATATCCTCCAACATTAAAACTGGAGTGGAAGGATTTAAAACAACTCCGGCTTTTACGCCTTTGCTCTGAATGTGGTGGATGATTCTGTGAAGATGCGTACATGCTTCATAATGTACAGAAATCAGATCCGCACCATGATTGATAAATTCATCAACATAATTTTCAGGTTCCACAATCATTAAGTGAACATCCACGAATTTTTTAGCATGTTGCTGAACAGTTTTCATTACAGGAAAACCAAATGAAATGTTAGGTACAAATCTCCCGTCCATTACATCAATATGGAACCAGTCGGCCTGGGAGTTGTTGAGCATTTCAATGTCTCTTTGCAGATTCCCAAAGTCTGCAGATAAAAGGGATGGAGCAATAAGCTTCGTTTTCATTTTTACTTTATATTAGATATTTAGAGTCAAAAATCAAGAGCCGGATATATTGAAAACAGGTGTTTTATATTTTAGTCTCTTGAATCTTGTGTCTTTCATCTTGATTCTATTAATGATACTTCAGTTTCATTTCTGGTGTAATCTTCAGAACGGTTTCGTAGATAAGCTTGATGACGTTTCCTACATCCTCTTTAGATACCATTTCCACTGTTGTATGCATGTAGCGCAAAGGTAAGGAAATTAATGCACTTGGTACTCCGCCGTTGGAGTGGGCAAAAGCATCAGTGTCTGTTCCTGTTGATCTGCTTGCTGCAGCTCTTTGATAAGGGATTTTTTCGGTTTTTGCAGTGTCAATAATCAATTCTCTGATGGTATGATGAACACTTGGAGCAAAGAATACTACTGGCCCATCACCACATTTCTGGTTCCCCTCTTTTTCTTTTTCAATCATCGGGGTTGTCGTGTCGTGGGTAACATCTGTTACAATCGCAATATTAGGCTTGATGGTATCAGCAATCATATCTGCACCATATAATCCAACTTCTTCCTGTACAGAATTGGTAATGTAAAGCCCAAATGGAATAGATTTTTTATTTTCCTTTAAAAGTCGTGCTACTTCAGCAATCATAAAGCCTCCAATTCTGTTGTCTAAGGCTCTGCAGACGAAATATCTGTCATTCATTTCGAAGAATTCATCAGGATAAGTGATCATGCATCCTACATAGATTCCCATTTCTTCCACTTCTTTTTTGGAAATAGCTCCACAATCGATGAAGATATTTTCAATTTTGGGAGTAGGTTCATTCTGATTGCTTCTGGTATGAATGGCGGGCCATCCGAATACCCCTTTTACGATCCCTTTTTCTCCGTGAATGTTAACTACTTTAGATGGAGCAATCGTCTGATCTGAACCTCCATTTCTGATCACATAGATCAACCCGTCATCAGTGATATAATTAACGTACCATGAAATTTCATCAGCATGGGCTTCAATCACTACTTTAAATTCGGCTTCAGGATTTATGATACCATAACATGTTCCGTAATGATCTACTTCAATTTTATCTACATACGGTCTGATGTAGTCCATCCAGACCTCTTGTCCCTTGTGTTCATAACCGGTTGGTGATGAAGTGTTTAAATATTTCTCTAAAAATTTCAAAGATTTCTTTTCAAATTTCATAAAAAGGAATGATTTTTGCGTTTAATTTTTGTTCTTATAAGTGTAAAAATAATGAATTTTAGTAAGATTATCTGCCTTTTTATTTTCTTTTTGGGAGTCAGTGTTTTTGGTCAAAAGGATTCTGTGGTAGCAAAACCTCTCAACCAATATCCACCCGAGTCTCTGAAGGTAGATGAATTCGGCAATAAATATTATTACGACGAACAGCAGAAAGTGAAGATCTATGAAGTGAACGGAGAGCCTGTAGTCGTAATGGATGAGTTGGTTTTGGTTAATAAACCGAGGTTTAATAATCAGCTGGATAAAAATTATTATTATTTCCTTAATAAGAAATTGTACAGGGTATATCCATTATTTGTAACTGCCTTGCAACAGTACAGAGATATTCAGGTGGATATGAATGATATGGATAGTAAGGCTAAAAGAAAGTTTGTAAGAGAGAGACAAAATATGCTTGCAGATCAGTATGAAAAGCAACTGAGAGACCTTACCACCACTGAAGGACAGGTTTTTGCCAAGTTGATGAATAGAGCTACCGGTAAAAACGTATATGAAATCATTAAGGAACTTAGAGGTGGATTCAGTGCTTTTTGGTGGAATCTAAAAGGGAAGATGGCTGATATTGATCTTAAAGAGAGATATAACCCCCATACCAACAGAACCGATGAGTTTGTGGAATCATTACTTCAGTCCAATTGGAATTCAGGGTACCTGAAGCCTTATCCTGGAGCAAGTGACTTCAAGGTAAAGAAATAAATAAAAAATTCCTGTAAGATTGCTTACAGGAATTTTTCTTTTAATTTATCAAATACAATCTTGTCTATAGGTAAAGGAAAGGGATTATCTGGTCTGTCAATCTCCATCCATTCAGTTTTTTCGATGCATGGATCCATAATAAGGAATTCATTTTCATCTACAATGTTCACTATATAATAGATGGTAAGCAGTTGTTCATTCTCTCTGAAGCGGGAAACCAGAAAATCTTCCTGTGTATAAAAATGTTCTGCAATATCGATCTTTACATTAAGTTCTTCATCAAATTCACGATGCAAACAATCTAATGTTCCTTCTCCGTATTCCAATCCGCCGCCAGGAAATTTCACTAAAGGTTCACCGGCATATTCCTCAAACAGGGTGAGAACTTTTTTATCTTTTACCGCACAGCCATACACCCTAATGTTGATCTTGTCTATCATATATATAATGTAAAATAATTTGTATAGCTAATGTAAGGAATTTTTATGAGCAGTATAAGGATGAAAAGATGAAATAGCAAAAAAAACAACACTGCAATTAACCTATTTTAAGGATTGTTCCCATTTCCCATCTTATAGTTTCACGGCATTAATCATCTCCCTTTTTCCTGGTGGGCCTTGTTTCTTCTCTACATTAAAATTAAGTTCCTGTAGGATTCTTCTTACGCTCCCTTTGGAAGAGTATGTTGTTAATAATCCGTTAATGGCCATTTTGTCAGAAACCATTTCAAATAAAGGTTTTTCCCAAAGGTCAGGTTGTACTCTTGCCCCAAAACAATCAAAGTAAACAAGATTGATTTTAGGCAGATCGATGTTCTTTAGATCAAAAAAGTCACATTCTATCTTTTTTAAGTTGAATCCACTAATGATTTCAACTGGCTTTTCCCAATCTGCTAGATGAATTTTCTGATAAATATTTTTTAACTCTGGGTTATCAAAAAGTTCAAAATAGGCTAAATCCTTAACTTCTGATTCATTTATGGGGTATTTTTCCAGGGAAAAATAATTGATGACATGATTTTTGTCAGTTTTTAAATATTCATTAATTGTCACTAAAACATTCAAACCTGTTCCAAAACCTAGTTCTAAAATATTAATTTCGCAATCATTTATTAAGTTTAATCCATTTTTGATAAACACGTGTTCTGCTTCCTGAAGAGCTCCGTGGTGAGAATGGTAGTTTTCATTTAAATCACTGATAAACAATGTTTTACTTCCGTCGTTTGTGGTCTTAATCTCTCTTTTCAAGCTATTTTTTTGTCAAATTTACTCTAAAATTTTTATATTTAGAAAATTATGTTAAATTTGTAGAACATCGTAAAAATTTTAAAAAATGATAATTCAAAAAACTGAAAACTCCAGAATTTCTACATTTGACCCAAACAACTTTTCATTTGGTGGTACATTCATAGATCATATGATTATATGTGAGTACGAAAATGGAAAATGGGGTGATGTAAAATTAGTTCCTTACGGTCCCATTCCATTTACACCTGCTATGATGGGGGTAAACTATGGACAAGCTTGTTTTGAAGGGATGAAAGCCTATAAAGACAAAGATGGGCAGGTTTTCCTTTTCAGGCCTGAAAAGAATTTTGAACGTATCAACAAGTCAGCGAAGCGTCTTGCTATGCCTGAGGTGACTGAGGAAATGTTTTTAGACGGATTAAAAGCATTAGTAGATATTGATAGAGACTGGATTCCTCAAGGAGAAGGAATGTCATTATATATCAGACCTTTGATTTTTGCTACAGAAGAAGCTTTGAAAGCTAGAGTTTCTGAAAAATATATGTTTGCTATTGTTGCTACACCAGCGAAAAGTTATTATGCAGAACCAGTTTCTGTAAAAATTTCTGATCACTATTCAAGAGCAGCAAACGGTGGAGTAGGTTCTGCTAAAGCAGCAGGAAACTATGCCGCTTCTTTCTACCCAACTCAATTGGCTATTGAAGAAGGATATGAACAAATTATCTGGACTGACGATGCTACTCACGAGTATTTTGAAGAGAGTGGTACAATGAACGTATTTGTAAGAATTAACGATACAATTTATACGCCCCCAACTTCTGAGAAAATTCTTGACGGAGTTACAAGAGACAGCTTCCTTCAATTAGCTAAGAAAAGAGGAATTGAAGTGAAAGTAGAACCAATTCCTGTGAAAACAGTAATTGAAGCTTTAAAGAGTGGTAACCTTAAAGAAGTATGGGGAGTAGGTACAGCGGTTGTAACAACTCAATTCCAGGCTTTAGGATACCAAGGCGAGAAATTGGCTCTTCCAAGATTATCTGATGAAGAAAGCTATGCAGCTATACTTAAGAAAGACTTGGTAGACCTACAAAACAATCTTGCTGAAGATCCATTCGGATGGAGAGTGGTAGTAGATCACGCTTTAGAAACAGTTTAATCTTAACTGAATAATAATATTGAAGCCGGGAAATTCCCGGCTTTTTTTATTTATATTAAATTGTTATGGTAAATCCTAGGATAAGTTTTGTAATTAATTCATGAAATGTGTATTTTCGCATAAGTTTATGAAAAAATTACTCTTCATATCAGCCATAAGCCTGTTAGGTTGCAATAGAAATGCACAGACGGCTCATCCTCCGGTAGGAGGTGTTTTAAGCCAAAAAGACCTGGATGTTTCTAAGAATAGGATGAAAAATCTGAATGCTATAGAGAGAGGCCAAATCCAGGATTGGATTAACGGACAATCGGTAAAGTATTATCCTACACAGCTTAACTATTGGGTTACGGTGGATGGCTATGATCGTAGAGAAAGGAGAACAGATAATACTCTTATCTCTTACTCGTATGAATTGTACGATTTTGATCAGACAAAGATCTATGATCAACCTTTTGAAAGAAGAGATGCCAAATTCGGGCACTTTGATGAACTGAAAGCGGTAGAGAATGCTTTGCGTTTTATACATGATGGAGAGGAAGTAACGCTTTTGGTGCCGTCTTCTTTGGCTTACGGAACTTTTGGAGACGAAAAGAAAATAGACAACGATATCCCATTAATCATAAAATTAAAAGCTTTATAATACATGAAATTGTTTAACAAAAATATAATTCTGGCAGC
The DNA here is from genome assembly GCF_046535285.1 of Chryseobacterium sp. SIMBA_028. NCBI lineage: Bacteria > Pseudomonadati > Bacteroidota > Flavobacteriia > Flavobacteriales > Weeksellaceae > Chryseobacterium > Chryseobacterium sp. SIMBA_028. The sequence goes on from NZ_JAWRWZ010000008.1 coordinate 100,234, forward strand.
GGCAAGTATTTCGCTGATGAGTTGTACCCCAATTTATAAAAAAATGAACGTAGACAAAGAAACTTACGAAGGTCTTAATGACGGACTTTATGCTAATCTTCAAACCACAAAAGGTAACTTAATTGTTAAGTTTGAGGACAAGAAAGCACCAGTAACTGTAGCCAACTTTATCGGTCTTGCAGAAGGGAAAATCGATAACAAAGCTAAGGCTAAGGGAGTTCCTTACTATGACGGAACTATTTTCCACAGAGTGATCAAAGATTTCATGATTCAGGGAGGTGATCCTCAGGGAACAGGAATGGGAGATCCTGGATATAAATTCGAGGATGAAAGAAATGACCTTAAACATACAGGAAAAGGGATTCTTTCTATGGCGAACTCCGGACCAAACACAAACGGGTCTCAGTTTTTCATCACTGAAGTAGCTACCCCTTGGTTAGACGGAAGACACACGATCTTCGGAAAAGTGGTAAAAGGTAATGATGTAATTGATGCTATTGCCAATGTTGAAAAAGGAGCTCAGGATAAGCCTAAAACAGATATCGTTCTAGAGAAAGTTTCTGTTTTCGGAAAAGGTGACGAGTACAAAAATTACGATGCAGCTAAAACTTTCAACGAAGGAAAAGCTAAAATTGCAGAAAACAATAAAGCTTTCATCGCTAAAGAAGAAGCTGAAAAAAAGAAAAAAGAAGAAGAATTTAAAGCAAACCAGGAAAAATTAGTTGAAAACCTAAAAGCCGGAATGCAAAAAACTGAATCAGGTCTTTACTATAAAATCACTAAAACAGCGGATGGTAAAGCTCCAAAATCTGGTGATAACGTATCTGTACACTATGCTGGAAAGTTAGTAGACGGTACTGAGTTCGATTCTTCATTCAAGAGAAACGAGCCGATCGAAATTCCAATCGGAATGGGAAGAGTGATCAAAGGATGGGATGAAGGTATCCTATTGTTAAAAGAGGGAGAAACTGCTACTTTATTGATTCCGCCAGCAATGGGTTACGGAGAGAGAGGAGCAGGAGGAGTTATTCCACCAAACTCTTGGTTAGTTTTCGATGTTGAGCTTGTAAAAGTAAAATAATTGAATCTTTTTTAAGATATGAAAGCCGTTCCGAAAAGAGCGGCTTTTTTGTTTTTATAAAAGTACCGTAGAAATCCGGATTTCTGTAAACGAAAAATATTTCTATCTTTATCAATCACCAATGAAATAAAAATAGAAAATATGTTTGATCTGAATTACGATTTAATAAAGCAGGAAATTGAATCAGAAACTTGTAAAGAACATGGATTGCATCCGGAATTTGTGAAAACTGACGACGGATTTGGAATTAAAGCCTGTTGTCAGCCTTTTCATGCAGAGCTAGTTGCAAAATCTGAAAAAATTATTGAAGAAGAAACGACAAAGTTCCTTGATAAGATGATGAAGGATATCTTTAATGAATAAATTTTGAAAGAATAATTTATCAAAAAACCGCCCCAAAAGGGCGGTTTTTCAGTAAAAGAAAGATTAAAAAGTTATATGTTTCTGCTTGATCTTTTCTTCATTCCTGTTCCGGCTAGGGAACTGATGAATACAAGGCCAAAGCCGATATAGGCAGCAAATGCTGTCAGATATATAATTAAGCTGTTAAAGCTTGGTTTCGAGGTGTATACCAATACAGAAAAAGCGGCAAAACTCAAGACCAATAATAGGCTCCAGATATGCATTTTCGCTGCGTCTTCATTTCTCTTAAAAATCATTTCAAAAAAGGCTCTCATCATTACTAACATTTTAAGGGTTATACATTAATTAATTAGAATAAAGCAACACAATCATCACGGTAAAAAGAATGGCATATTCTCTTACTGGGCTAAGGTTCACGATGACTTTGCCGTTTATTTATATCGTTATACCGGGCTTAAAGTCCGGGATTTATAGTTTTTTTGAATCAATAGATGATTCATGGAGTTTTAAATGATACCAGTCAGATACGGGGCATAATACTGCTGTGAAAAATTAACCAGAGGTTAATCTATCACGTTCCCGTATCTTTTACGGCATCGTAGAAAAAAAAGGATTCATATACATCAATATGAACTTTGAATCAGTGGAAAACTGAAAATCCACAGAAAACCTTTTTTCTCATCCTTAGTGTTTTTTTAATTTTTTCTCGAAAAAGTAAATGCCAATTTCATGCCAAAGTGATAACTCTACTATTAACAGTTTGAGTTATTTTGCTGTAACTTGTTGTTTATAAGTTTATCCAGTGTCATATTTCCTTAAACGAAGAAAAAAGAAATTTGTAATGAATGAAAGCCAAGAACAGATGTTACTTTTCTCAGACCAGTAAAGAAAAGCATATAACTTATCGCAAATTTTGAAATTAAGGAATTATCTAAAAAATCACTACAATCTAAATAAGGTATAGTATAAATGTAAAAAAAGAGCGGAAACAGTTAGGTTTTGGTTAAAGCCATTGGAATAGACTTGTAAAATAAACAGTCTAATGCTTGTTACTATTGATTTTCAATAGTATTATTCTGAAAATATTTTTAAATCTTATGTTTGAGTTTCTGCATCAATTCAAGATGTGAGTTAAAAGTAAAAGTCCATATAAATCTTAGCTATTAAGATTTACATGGACTCTTTTATAGTACTAACCGGTACTTTTTACCAGTTTTTATCAATCATATAAATAATCTGCGTCATTGTTATGGCTCCAAGGAGTAATTCCCGACGGTTTACTTTTTCAAAAGTATCTTCTTCTGTATGATGAATATCAAAATAACGTTGAGAATCCGGCATTAATTCTGCAGCAGGAATTCCCATGTCATGAAGGGGGTAAAGGTCTGTTCCTGAAAATCTTTCTTCAAAATTATAGACTCCGTAGGGTAGGAATAATTTTGACCAGCCCTGGATTTGTTTTCTTTTAGTATCATCCATGTCAAGAGCAATTCCTCTCGGGGCAAAACCTCCTGCATCGGATTCTATGGCAAAAAGATGTTTTTCATTGCTTTCTTTTACTGTTTTTCCATATTGGATACCTCCTTTTACTCCATTTTCTTCATTGGCAAAGCAAACAACCCTGATGGTATGATTGTTTTGTATTCCTAGTTTTTTGAATGTTCTTACTACTTCAATGCTTTGAACAATTCCTGCACCGTCGTCATGAGCTCCTTCGCCCACGTCCCATGAATCAAGATGTCCACCCACTACAATTACGCTTTGATCTTTTTTTCCTGTAATTTCACCAATAACGGAGTGGGAGAGTTTCTCACCTTTCATTCCGCAATTGGAATTGAGTTTTGCAGTGATTTTTTGACTTTTTAATAAGGCTTCAAGTTCGTCTGCGGTGGTACTTCCAATAGCTACAGCGGGTATTTTGGAAACGCTTTCGTCATAGCGCATGGCTCCTGTGTGTGGAATATCATCAAATGCAGAGGAAAGTGATCGGACAATGGCAAATTTTCCTCCTTTTTTGGCTGTTAAAGAAGCAGCCGTTGATCTGTATTTTGAAGCATCACTGTATCCTTTAAAGGTTTCAATGAATGATTGTTTGAAAGGGTAGTTAAAGAATACAATTTTATCCTTTACCTTTTCGGCCGGGAGTTGGTTGTATTCGTCCATAGATTTTACCATGATAATTTCTCCTGAAACATCCTTACCGCCTGTTCCTTCGGAATTGCCTAAGGATAACATTTTAAGGTTTTTCCAGCTACCATTGATGGTTTTGATGTGAAGGGATTCTTTTCCTCTTACCCATACAGGGATCATGACTTCCTGAAGCCATACTTTATCTGCTCCTGCATCACGAAGTTTCTGTTCTGCCCATTTTACGGATTTTTCGTAGGCTTCGGAACCGCTTAAACGGTGGCCGATATTTTTTGTAAGTTCTCGCAGATCATTGTATCCTTTTCCATTGTTTAAAACTTCCAGAGAGATTTTACTGAACTGTAGAGAATCTTCTTTAGACTGACCAAAAACAGTCATTCCCAAAAGTAATAATGAGGTTCCTAGTATCTTTTTCATTGTTTACCAATTTTTATCAATCATATAAATAAGTTGGGTCATAACCGTTGCTCCAAGGAGTAATTCCCGACGGTTTACTTTTTCAAAAGTATCTTCTGCGGTATGGTGAATATCAAAATAACGTTGCGGATCAGGAACGAGCTCTGCTGTTGGAACACCCATTTCGTGAAGCGGAGCAATATCTGAACCTGAATATTTTCCTTCAAAATTATAAACGCCATAAGGTAGAAATAATTTTACCCAGCTTTTGATTTGGTTTCTTTTGGCGTCATCCATTTCCAGTGAAATTCCTCTGGGAGAAAAACCTCCGGCATCGGATTCTATGGCAAAAAGATGCTTTTCATTGCTTTCCTTAGCTGTTTTCCCGTATTGTTTTCCGCCTTTTGTTCCGTTTTCTTCATTGGCAAAGCAAACAACCCTGATGGTATGGTTATTTTGTATTCCTAATTTTTTGAATGTTCTTACTACTTCAATGCTTTGAACAATTCCTGCACCGTCGTCATGAGCTCCTTCGCCCACGTCCCATGAATCAAGATGTCCACCCACTACAATTACGCTTTGATCTTTTTTTCCTGTAATTTCACCAATAACGGAGTGGGAGAGTTTCTCACCTTTCATTCCGCAATTGGAATTGAGTTTTGCAGTGATTTTTTGACTTTTTAATAAGGCTTCAAGTTCGTCTGCTGTTGTATTTCCGATTGTTACAGCGGGAACCTTTGAAATATTGTCCTCATATCTCATATTTCCGGTATGAGGAACGTCGTCAAAAGCCGAAGATAGTGATCGGATAATAGCGAATTTTCCACCTTTTTTAGCTGTTAATGAAGCTGCAGTTCTTCTATAGGCTCCTGCTTCCCGGTAGGCGATAAAAGTTTGCACATGTCCTTGACTAAAGGGATAATTAAAGAAAACAATCTTGTCTTTTACTTTTTCAGCAGGTAACAAATCATATTCTTCCAAAGATTTGACCATGATGATCTCTCCTGAAACATCCTTGCCACCAGTTCCTTCAGAATTTCCTAGGGATAACATTTTAAGACCTTTCCAGTTTCCATTGGAGGTCTTGATGTGCAGGGATTCTTTTCCTCTTACCCAGACAGGGATCATGACTTCCTGAAGCCATACTTTGTCTGCTCCTGCATCACGAAGTTTTTGTTCTGCCCATTTTACGGCCTTTTCATAGGCTTCGGAACCGCTTAAACGATGGCCAATGGTTTTGGTGAGTTCGTGCAGTTCATTGTATCCTTTTCCATTGTTTAGGATTTCTGCGGAGATTTTATTGAACTGTATAGAGTCTTCTTTAGTTTGTCCTGATAAAAAGGTTACTCCTAAAGTGATTAATGATAGGTTTATAATTTTTTTCATGTTACCAGTTTTTATCAATCATAAAAATCAACTGCGTCATGGCTGCTGCACCCAAGAGAAGTTCTCTTTTATTTACCTTGTCAAAAGTATCTTCTGCAGAGTGATGGTAATCAAAGTAACGCTGTGTGTCTACAACCAGTTCTGCCAATGGAATATCCAGTTTCTTCAAAGGGGAAATATCCTGTATGGCATAGGTTTGATCAAAGTCATAAATTCCGTAAGGGAGGAAATAGTTTTTCCATTCAAAAATTTGCTTTCGTCTTTGTGGAGGCATATCTAATGAGAATCCTCTTGGTGAATAGCCTCCCGCATCTGTTCCTAAGGCGAATACGTGTTTTTCTTCTTTCTTTTTCACATACGCGGCATACATTTCACGACCTTGGCCTCCATTTTCACTGTTGGCGTACAGGACTACACGGATGGTGTGATTATTTTCATACCCAAGTGCTTTTAAGGTTCTTAAAACTTCAATGCACTGTGCAACTCCTGTTCCATCATCAATGGCTCCTTCGCCAATATCCCAAGAATCAAGCTGAGCGCCTAAAACAATTACTTTAGAATCTTTTTTACCCTGAATTTCAGCAATGATATTTGGATTTGTCGTACTGCCTTTTGATTCGGCAGTCATATTGATTTTGGCATTAACCTTTTGCTTTTTTAATGTTTTCTCCAATTCATCTGCTGATTTTACCCCTATTGATAAAGCTGGAATTTTTACTTTATCATCTGGTTCGTAGTAAATCATTTTAGCATGGGGAGTATCGTCATTAGCTGTTGTTAATGATCTTATAATTAATGCTTTTGCACCTGTTTTAGCAATTACAGAAGCAGAAATTAGTTTTGATTTTGCGGTCTGTAAATAGGAATCGCTTGTATTTACAATGGTGGGGTCCATAGGAACATTCACGAAAACAATTTTGTCTTTTAGCTGACCTATTGACATGGTATTAAGTTCTGAAGTGGAGTTGATTAAAATAATTTCTCCCGTCAAGTCTTTTCCTCCTGTTCCTTCAGAGTTTCCGAACGATAGCATTCTGATATTTTTCCAATCTCCGTTTCCTGTTTTTATCTGTAAAGACTCTTTCCCCCTGATCCAGACGGGAGCTTTGGCTTCTTGTCGCCAGATCATATTGATACCAATTTCCTTGAACTTTCTTTCTGCCCATTCGGTTGCTTTTGTGTATCCCGGAGTCGCGCTGAAACGGGGCCCAATTCCTTTTGTAAGTTCTGCAAGGTTTTCATAGGCTGTACCGTTGGTTAAAATTTCATCGGAGATCTTTTTGAACTCATCGTGATAATTGAACTTGACTGTGGTGCTTTTTTTTGCCGGATTTTTATGTGGCTTTTTCTGAGAAAATAAAAATCCACTCAAAAAGAGTGGAAGTATAATGAATATTTTTTTCATTTTTTATTTACCTTTCTTTTTCCAATGATAAAAGTAGGGAAAAAATAGGAATTTATTAAGGTTTCATGTCGTACATTAACAGGGCTGTAATCAATTTTGGCTCGATGAATGTACATTTTGGAGGCATGCTTAATTTTAAATCCGAAATTTTAATCATATCATTAAAACTTACAGGATAAATACCGAAACCGACCTTACCTTCATTGTTGTCTACCTTTTCTTTTAAAAGATTAATTCCGCTAAGGTTAGAGGTACCTTTTACATAGGAAATCAATTCAGAGCTATCCGGATCTTCTATTTTTAAAATACCCTTGAATATGTATTTATCTAATAAATGGTGATCCAGGTTATCCAATGACATTTCCTTTGAACGAAGATCATGCTTCACATGAAGAGAATAGAACTTACCATCCAAATACATTGAAATATGGAATTTCTGAGATGGAAAATAGGATGTTTCTCCTTTTTCGTGGATCAAGAAGTATTCTTCAAGCTGCTTTAAGAAATCTTCTTTTGAAACCCCGTTCAGATCATGCAAGATTCTATTGTAGTCGTGAATCTTAATGGATTGGTTGGAAACAATAAAACTGTATACAAAGTTGTAAAGTTCTGTACCGTTATGTCTTTTGTTCTTATCCTTGTGACGTTTTGCATTTATGGCTGTAGAACCAATTCTATGGTGTCCGTCAGCAATATAAAATGAATCAATCTGGTCGATTACTTCTTTAAATTGTTGCAGCTTTAAGCGGTTATCTATTCTCCAGATTTTATGTCTGATCCCAATGGTGTCTACATGATTAAAGATAGGGACATTTTTTTCCTCGTGGTTCATCAGCAACTCAATTTTTGAGTTGGCAGGGTAGGTAAGAAGTACAGGTTCTGCCTGCAGATTTACTTTTTCAAGATAATGAGCCAGTTTTTCTTTTTTCTGTGGAATGGTACTTTCATGTCTTTTGATTTTTCCATTCCAGAAATCTTCAATACTTGCCAGTCCCAAGAGTCCTCTGAAAATTTGCTTATTAGGATATATCTGCTCATAAAGATAGTATGCAGAATTATCCTGGACCAATTTCTTTTCGTCCAGCAGTTCTTCAAAGGTAGAACGGATTTTCCTCAGGTTCCGGTCAATATCCTTGGATTTACTTACAACATATGGCTTAATCATATTGATGTAGGTATTTTCAACCTGAGCTTTCTCAGCGATTTCTTCCTGGGTAAAATTATCCAGTGGATGAGTAGGGAAAGTATCCTCAAAGTCTCTGTGAGGTCTTATTCCACGGAAAGGTTTAAAAACAGGCATATTTATCTTATAGTTTCTTTTTGTAGCTTAATAATTTGTTCTGCAAGTTCGATACCGATTTTCTCTTGCGCATCTACCGTATTTCCTCCTACATGGGGAGAAAGTGATAGTGCCGGGTTCATTAATAAAGGAAGTTCCGGGCTGGGTTCATTTTCAAAGACATCCAATGCAGCTCCTGCAACTTTTCCTGAATCTATGAAATCAATCAGTGTTACTTCATTAATCACACCACCTCTTGCAGTATTTACAATATAGACTCCATCTTTCATTTTTTCAAATTGTGGGGTGTCTATAATGTATTCGTTTGTTTTAGGAGTATTGATGCTGATGAAGTCTGCTTCTTTAAGAAATGTATCCATGTCATTGGTGGAGGTGATTTCAAAATTTACGGACTGTCCATCAAAGAAATTCAACGTAAGAACTTCTGTTTTGGGGCTTCTTGTAAGGACCTGGATTTTCATTCCCAAGGCAATTCCTATTTTGATAACTTCCTGGCCAATACTTCCAAAGCCTATTACTCCTAATGTTTTTCCTGAAAGTTCATAGGCATTACTGAACGACTTCTTCATGGCATTGAAGTGGGTTTCTCCCTCCAAAGGCATTAGTCTGTTTGATTCGTGAAGGAATCTTGCCAATGAAAGGAAATGTCCAAATACCAATTCTGCTACAGATTTTGAGGATGCAGTAGGTGTATTTATTATTTTTATACCCTTGCTTTTTGCATATTCAACATCAATATTATCCATTCCGATGCCTCCTCGCCCTATAATTTTAAGGTTTGGGCATGCATCAATCAGGTCTTGTCTCACTTTCGTTGCACTTCTTACAAGAAGAACATCCACATTATTATCGTTGATAAAATTAATAACGTGATCTTGAGCCACTCTATTGTCCAGAATTTCAATTCCGGCTTCTTTTAAAGCGCGTTCTCCTGCTTTTGAGATTCCATCGTTTGCTAAAACTTTCATGTGTTATTTTATTATAGATGCTAGATTTGAGAGGTCAAAATCCGGACTTTTCAAAATCTGAAATATGATATCTGCAGTCTATTAATCTTTTTAATTTTTTTGGTCGCCTAATATAAGTTATTTTATCGACTTCATTACATCTACCAATACCTGCACGCTTTCAATTGACAGGGCATTGTATAAGCTGGCTCTGTATCCTCCCAGGCTTCTGTGACCGTTCAATCCGCTGATACCTGCTGCTTTCCAGGCATTGTCAAATTCTTCTTTCTTGCTATCGTCTGTAATTTTGAAAGAAACATTCATGAATGAACGATCTTCTTCTACACAGAATGTTTCAAATAATGGATTACTGTCAATCTCACCATAAAGAAGTTTAGCTTTTGCTTCGTTTCTTTGTTCTGCAGCTGCAATACCTCCATTTTTTTCAAGATATTGAAGCGTTAATAAAGAAGCATAAATAGGGAATACCGGTGGGGTATTATACATGGATTCTTTAGATATATGTTGAGAATAATCCAGCATAGACAACATATTTTCTCTTCCGGTCTTACCAAGGATTTCTTTTTTGATCACTACTAATGTAACGCCTGCAGGTCCCATGTTTTTCTGAGCTCCGGCATAAATTAAATCAAATTTTGAAAAGTCAAGTTGTCTAGAGAAAATATCTGAACTCATGTCACACACCATCAGGGTATCCACTTCAGGGAAAGACTTCATCTGAGTTCCATAGATTGTATTGTTGGAGGTACAGTGGAAATAATCGTATTCTGAACCTACCGTATAATCTTTAGGAATGAAAGAGTAGTTTTCTTCTTTTGAAGAACCTACTACATCTACTGTTCCTAATTTTTTTGCTTCCTTGATGGCTCCGGCTGCCCATGTCCCTGTGTCCAGATAAGCTGCTTTTCCACCAATTTTCATCAGGTTATACGGTACCATAGCGAACTGCATGCTGGCTCCGCTTCCTAAATAAAGAACCTCATAATCATCACCAAGATTCATTAATCTTTTTACAATAGCACGTGCTTCGTCCATTACAGCAACGAAATCCTTGCTTCTGTGAGAAATTTCAAGAAGGGATAATCCTATACCGTTAAAGTCTAAGATTGCCTGTGCCGATTTTTCGAATACTTCTTGTGGTAAGATACAAGGTCCTGCGCTGAAGTTATGCTTTTTGTTCATATTTTTATTTTTTGGTTGTATCCAGAATTGGATTTCCTTAGCTTTATTTTTGGTTTTGTTGGATTCTTGGGTAAAAAAAGCCGCCTCACAAATTTATGAGACGGAATTTTTTTATTCGCCGTGTAAGAATGCTTTTTTGTTAAGCAGAGCCTCTTCAGATTCCACATGGTCCTCATCAGGAACACAACAGTCTACAGGGCATACAGCCGCACACTGTGGTTCTTCATGGAATCCTTTACATTCTGTACACTTGTCTGTTACAATAAAATATACATCATCACTTACAGGTTCCTGTGATGCATCAGCATCTACAGTAAGTCCTGATGGCAATGTGATAGTACCTTGAAGTGCAGTACCTTCCGAAGCTTTCCAGTCTACGGCTCCTTCATATATAGCATTATTTGGACATTCCGGTTCACAAGCCCCACAATTAATGCATTCATCAGTTATTTTAATAGCCATCGCTAATTTTTTTTAAATTTGCACAAAATTACAAAATATTCCCCAATTTTACAGTAATTATGAATACCGAAAATCAAGTTTTAGGACTTATTAAATTAAGTGGTTATATAAAAGCGTTTTTAGCGAAGAAACCGGAGGATCACAACGAAGATGATATTAATATTGAATTATTATTAAAAAAGTCTGAAATAGAAAACCCGTGGTTTACAATTGATAATCAGAAATTTGCTTTACGGCAATGGACTGATTTACTGACTGAAGAGGGTATAAAACACTGGCTTCAAAATTATTCAATCTCTAAAGTTTCAAAGAAAGTTGGACTTATTTTGGCCGGAAATATTCCTTTGGTAGGATTTCATGATGTAATTTCTGTGATTTTAAGCAATCATATTCCGCTTATTAAGTTGTCTTCAAAAGATAAGACGATGGTTCCGTTTTTATTAAAAAAATGGAAAGAATTTTCTAATGATGCTATCCAGTTTGAGTTTGTAGAGAGATTAGAGAATTTTGATGCTGTAATTGCTACAGGAAGTAACAATACGGCAAGATATCTTGAGTATTATTTTAAAAATCATTTAAGTATCATCCGTAAAAACAGAACTTCAATTGCTGTTTTAAAAGGAGATGAAACGAATGAAGAATTACAGCTTCTGGCTCATGATATTTTCCAATATTTTGGATTAGGATGCAGAAATGTAACGAGAATCTTTATTCCAAAGGATTTTGTTATTGATCGATTATTTGAAAACCTTGTTGGTTTCCAGGATATTATCAATCATAATAAATATGCGAACAATTATGATTACAACAGAGCTGTGTATCTTTTGAATCAGGATAAATTCTGGGACAATAACTTTGTGATGCTGAAAGAGGATGATAAGCTGTTTAGCCCGCTTTCTGTTATTAATTTCAGCAGATATGAGTCCCTGGATGCTGTTAAAAACTTCATTGCTGAAAATGCTGAAAATATCCAGTGCATTGTAGCTAAGGATGAATTGGGATTGAATTCAATTTCTTTTGGAGAAGCACAAAGCCCAAGCCTTGATACCTACGCGGATAACGTGGATACCATGAAATTTTTAGAAGTGGTCTGATTTTCGTATCTTCCATGACCTATATCACCAAATAACAAAATGAACAGTATGAGAAAATTATTTTTAGGTCTTGCGATTGTGGGCGGACAGCTAATGTTTGCACAAAAAGTTGTAGGGTTGAAGGTTGATAAAAACCAGAAAAAAGAGATCCCGGCAACAATAAGCAAGGATAAAATAAATCTATATAACAGTAATCTATTTAAATTCCTCAACGCTTTGCAAGCTTCTGACCAAAAGACTGTTGATGAGCTGATCTCAGATAAGGTAAAAGAGATTGTTACAGAAGATGTCCTTAAGAAAGTTAAGGATGGAATTGATCCCAATAAAAAACTTGAAGTTCTAAAGGTTGGTTATTATTCCACAATGGATGGGTTAAATCATCCTAACATCAAGTACAAATATGCAGAAGATTCTTCTTCAAAGGAGGTTTTGAGTGCAATATTTGAAGAGAATGGCAAAATTCTTGGAGTGATGCCGGTTGGAAATGATAAATAGATTTATTTTCGATTAAATTAAAAAATATTAACTATGATGACAGATGTTTTAGTTGCTCATTCTTCGGATGTGGAGAAAGCGAGTTTTTACAAGAAGACCTATTTGCATGTCGCATTATCAATTCTTGCATTTATTGGGGTTGAAACTATTTTGTTGAAGACTGTGCCTGTAGAGATCATTGCAATGATGTTTGGCCAGAGATATACTTGGTTATTAATCATTGGTGTGTTTTGGCTGGCTTCTATTTTGGCTTCCAAATGGTCACTTTCACAAAGTAAATCAACGCAGTATTTAGGATTAGGATTTTACATTCTATTGGAGGCGATCATTTTTATGCCTTTGCTTTTTATTGCTACTAATATGGTGGGTGGAGCTAATATAATTTTCCAGGCTGCTACTTTAACTGTTGCAATGTTTGCAGGTATTTCTGCAGTTGCATTTACTTCCAAGAGAGACTTTTCTTTTCTAAGAAATATTATTGTAATCGGGGGATTTATTTCGATTGGATTAATCGTTGGTGGAATGGCGTTTGGTTTCAACCTGGGATTGTGGTTCTCTGTGGGAATGGTGATCCTGGCTTCGGCTACTATTTTATATCAAACAAGTAAGCTAAAGGATTCTTATGGAACAAATCAGTATGTAGGAGCGGCATTGCAGCTTTTTGCATCTATTATGCTTTTGTTCTGGTATATTCTGAATATTTTAATGAGCAAGAGAAGTTAATTCAATATTGAATTTCTTAATAATAGTCCTGATGAAATATCATCAGGATTTTTTTATTCTTAAATAGCTGTCTTAACACAAGAGTCACGAATGTTTTCACGAATAACACAATGTTATTTGTATTGATGATATTAGTGTAAAGAATATTTGGTGTTATGATTTAGGACGATATTGAACCAAAAAATCCTGATGATATTTCATCGGGATTTTTTGAGATATTCTTTAATTGATGCCCATGTAACTCCTGACCTCATAGGGTAAAAAACCTTTTGAAGTAAGATGCAGATGGATCATAAAGAATAAAGAAAAAGTATAGTAATGAGGAAAACCTCAGGTATTTTGTGTTTTTATAATCTTTAGTAAGTAAAAGATTATTTATCGATGGAGCCTAAAACCTTTTGTGCAAATGAGTTTAAGGCATCTTTTTCGCTCATTCCGTTTTGTACATTAGCATGAACTTCCAAAGCTCCGCAAATGTTTGTAATAAGCTCTCCTGCAACATTTAAGTCTTCTTCGCTTGTTCCTCTGAATTCGCAGAAGCTTTCCAGAACTTCTAATGTTTTCTCAAGGTTCTCAGGAGTCTGATTCTGATAGAATTGTCTGATTACTGGTAATTTCATTATGATAATTCGTTAAAAAGATTAATTAAACTTTCAGCCTGGTTAGATTGAACCTGGTTGACCAATTCACCATTTTTAAAGATTGCGAATGTAGGCAGGTTGTCTACTTTTGCTAGTTTTCTGCTTTCAGGAAGCTTTTCGGCATCTACATATAAGAAAGGAATTGCGTCATTCTCAGATGCTAATTTTTTGAATTTTGGCTTCATGATTCTGCAGTTTCCGCACCATGTTGCGCCATATTGAACAACTACTTTTTCGTTGTCATTTACAATATTCTGTAATGTATCTTCTGTTAATTCTGTGTACATAAGTTTATTTTTAAAAAAAAATAAACAATGTAACAATCTAAAAATTTACCAATCTAACAATTCAAAAAAAAATTAAAATTGTTATACTGTTAGATTGTTACATTGTTATATTAAAATTAAGTTATTAATTTTTTGCTAAGTATTCTGCTGTAGAAGTTCTGTCAGCTTTCATAGCATCTTTCCCTTCTTCCCAGTTTGCAGGACATACTTCACCATGTTTTTGAACGTGAGTGTAAGCGTCGATTAATCTTAAGAATTCTTTTACGTTTCTTCCTAGAGGCATATCGTTTACCGCTTCGTGGAAAATTTTTCCAGTTTCGTCGATAAGGTAAGTTGCTCTGTAAGTTACGTTAGAACCTGTGAAAACTTCTTCTCCATCTTCGTTATATTCGAAATCCTGATCTACGATTCCTAAAGTGTTTGCTAATTGTCTGTGAGTATCAGCTAAAAGTGGGTAAGTTACTCCTTCAATACCTCCGTTATCTTTTGGAGTGTTTAGCCATGCGAAGTGTACTTCGTTAGTATCACAAGATGCACCGATTACTTTAGTGTTTCTTTTTTCGAATTCACCTAAAGCCTCCTGGAAAGCGTGAAGCTCAGTAGGGCATACAAAAGTGAAATCTTTAGGGTACCAGAATAAAAGTACTTTCTGTTGGTTTTTTGTTGCTTCTTCAAGGATGTTGATTTTTAAGTCGTCACCCATTTCAGACATTGCGTCGATTGTTAAATTCGGGAATTTTTTTCCTACTAAAGACATAATTTTCTGTTTTTATATTTAAATTTCTAATGCAAATATAGAGAAGTTTTATCTATCGAACAAACGAATATTGATAAATAAAATCTATAATTGTTTTTGACATGTTATTATATAAAAAGGCCCTGAAATCAGGACCTTTTGTTGATTTAGTAACCAAATACTTCCGTTAGATTGAGTTTTTTTACCTCGCCTAATTTCTGCATATCGGCTTCATTTACTTTATCTTGTGCGGCAACAAGGCAGTAAGTGTAGTTCTTGTTTTTCATTTCCTTGTCATGGAAAGCATTGATGTCTGTGAAAGATAATTTTGGCGCTTGTTCATAGACATTCTTTCTCATATCGAAGTTGTTTCCAAGTCTTTGGGCTGTTAGATAAGAGAAGATAATGCCATCCTGAGAAATTCTTTCAGAGGCTATCGATTTTTTCAATCCGCTTTTTGCGGTTTCAAACAATTGCTCAGACTTTGGAAGTGTTGTCAGAAGTTCGTTCATTGCTGTAGTAGACTCATTGAATTTATCTGCTTGAGTTCCTACATAAGCCATTACCATATCTTTATCTGATTTCTTGCTTGGAAGAGCAAAATAAGAATAAGTAGAGTAGGCTAGCGCTTTAGATTCTCTGATGGTCTGGAATACAATAGATCCCATTCCTCCTCCGAAGTAGTTATTGAATAGACTTACAGTAGGCGTAAGGGTAGGATTGTACTGATCCGAATTTCTTACCCAGAATACTTCAGCCTGTACCATGTCGTAATGAGCAAATAACACCTTGTTTTTATCTGTTGGGATCTGAACAAAGGTCTTGGTCTTAGGAAGCTCTTTAAGACTTGCAGGAAGTTTATGAATAGGCTTCAGGGAAGCTACTGTTTCAGTTCCTGATTTTGGTCCGTAGTACAATACCTTATGTTTGAAGTTGAAAAGGTCATGAAGAATATTAATCAGGTCTTCAGCCTTTAAAGCATCAAGCTCAGCATCACTCAGTACATTGTTGAATGGATTCTGCGCGCCATATTGTGCATAGCTTCTCAATCCGGCCATGATCGTTGCCTTGTTTTGCTTGGCATTGGCTCTGGCTTTCTTCAATCTCGCCTTGTAAGCATCCAGTGCAGCTTGATCTGCCTTACAGTTTCTGATCAGATCCTCAAATAATGCAATGGATTTATCAAAGTTTTCATTGAGACCTTCTATAGATACATAGGTTTCTTCATTTCCTGCACTTACATTAAAGCTTGATGCCAGTTTGTAGAATTCTCTACTGATGGTTTCTGAAGACTTATCATTTGTTCCAAGGTACTGAAGATATTCTGCAGCCAATGGAAGCATTTTATTATTCCATTTTCCGGAATCAAAGTGATAGTACATTCTGAATAAAGCATTGTCTGTATTTTTTACAGAAAGTACATCTACATCACCCAGTTTATTTTTAGTGATATCTTTATCGTAGTTCAGCCACACGGGAGCAATGGCTTTTTCCGGCATTTCGTCAATTTTCTTAAGGAAAGGAGATTGGTCTTCTCTATTTACAGAAACTGGAGTGATGGTAGGTTTATCTACCTTTACAATACTTTTGTCTTCGCCCTTTTTCTTGTAAACTGCTACATAATTATTATTTTGAAGATATTTGGCTGCAAAGTCCATGATGTCCTTTTTGGTCAGCTTGGAGATCTCTTCAACATATTCCAGGTTAGCCTTATGATCAACTTCTGAAGTAAACTCATCCATTAAAAGACTTGCTCTTGAAGAATATTTTTCATCTTTCTGAATAATGTTCTTCTTTTCGTTGTTTACGATGGATTGAATCAGATCATCAGAGAACTCACCCTTTCTTAATTTATCAATTTCCTGAATAAGAAGATTTTTTACTTCATCCAAGGATTGTCCTTCAGTAGGTTTTCCCTGTAGCAATAAAACAGAATAATCCTTTAGGGCATAAGGGAAAGCGAAAGCTCCCAGCAGCTTTTGTTTTTTCACCAAGTCAAGGTCAATTAACCCTGCCTGGCCATTGGTAAGCATGCTCCCTACAAAATTTAATAATCTTGCATCCTTTGTTGAAGCTCCTGGAAATCTGAATCCTAACATTACACTTTCTGCATCAGGTCCTACAACTTCTTTGATTACCGGAGAAGCTATCACTTTTTCCTGTCCGATTTTGTATTCAGGAACAGGCTTGGATTTCATATAAGAGAAAGCCTTGTCGATCTTGGTAATTACTTCATCAGGATTGAAATCTCCCGACATGATGATTCCCATATTGTTGGGAACATAGTAATTGTTATAATATTCTCTGATAGCATGCAGAGAAGGGTTTTTTAAATGTTCAATGGTTCCGATAGTAGTTTGCTTTCCATAATTGTTATTAGGGAAAAGATTAGCAAACATCATATCAAAAACCTTATCTCCGTCATCATCAAGAGATCTGTTTTTTTCTTCATATACCGCTTCAAGCTCAGTATGGAAAAGTCTAAGAACCGGCTCTCTGAATCTTTCTCCCTGTACAGCCAGAAATTTATCAATAACGTTTGCAGGAACATCCTCTGTATATACCGTTTGTTCAAAAGAAGTAAAGGCATTAGTTCCGTCAGCTCCCATACCTGCCATCATTTTGTCATATTCATTGGCGATTGCATATTTGGCAGCTTCTCCAGAAACCTTGTCGATTTCTTTATAGATTTCATTTCTTTTAGCTTCGTCCTTTGTTTGATTATACTTTTCGTAAAGAGCATCAATCTGATCTAAAAGAGGTTTTTCTTTTGCCCAGTCCTTGGATCCAAACTGATTGGTTCCCTTAAAGAGCATGTGCTCCAGATAGTGGGCAAGGCCGGTATGATCTGCGGGGTCTGTTTTGCTTCCTGCCTTTGTAGCAATATAGGTCTGAATCCTAGGCTCCTTATTGGTGGGGCTCAGAATAACAGTTAGACCGTTTTTTAAAGTATAGTATCTTGCTGAAGTAGGGTCGTTGGTCACATACCTGTACTTATAGCCATTGGAAGTTGCTTCTTTCCACTGGAAATCCTGTCCGAAAGCATGGCCTGCAAAACTTGCCGCAGCAATGCTTGAAACGATTGTTAATTTTTTTAACAGATTCATTGTAATTGAAATGTGTTTTGTTTATTTAAAAATTCTTAATTGAATTGGTCTAACAAATCTTTAATTCGTTTCATTGCTTCTCTTAAATCTTCTTCAGAGGCAGCATAAGAGAATCTGATACATTCCGGACTTCCGAATGAAAAACCTCCTACACAGCCAACACGAGCGTTTTCTAAAAGAAACATGGCAAAGTCATCAGAGTTTTTAATTTCTGTTCCGTTTAATGTCTTTCCGATGTAATGAGAAATATCCGGGAAGAAATAAAATGCCGCTTTTGGAAGCAATACTTTAAAACCAGGAATTTCCTTAATCAGCTCATACACAAGGTCTCTTCTCTTTTTAAAAGCGTCGATCATGTATTTGTATTCAGATGGATCTGTCTTTAAGGCAGTAATAGATGCTCTTTGAGCCATCGTATTAGCGCCGCTTGTCATTTGGCCCTGTACTTTTTCACAAGCTTTTGCCAGCCATTCCGGGCAGGCAGAATATCCGATTCTCCATCCGGTCATTGCAAAAGCCTTTGACATTCCGTTGATTACTGCGGTCTGCTCATACACTTCAGGAAATTGAGCAATGGAAGTGGTTTTTGTTTCATAATTGATGAATTCATAGATCTCATCTGAAATGATCGTAATGTGAGGATACTTGGCAATCACCTTGGCGATGGATTTTAACTCATCATAAGTATAATATCCTCCGGACGGGTTGCATGGTGAGCTGAAAAGAATAGCCTTGGTCTTTTCAGTAATTGCTAATTCAAGCTGTTCTGCTGTAACTTTGAAATCAGTAACGTAAGATGTGGGAAGCATCACAGAAGTTCCACCCATCATTTTTACCATTTCATCATAGCTTACCCAATAAGGAGCCGGAAGTAAAACTTCATCCCCATCATTAATAATGGCTGCCAGAACATTTAAAATAGCCTGTTTAGCCCCATTGGAAACACAAATTTGTGTAGGTTTATATTCTAAGTTATTGTCTCTTTTTAATTTGTAGGCAATAGCCTCACGTAGTTCAAGAAATCCCGGAACAGGAGAGTAGTGGCTATAGTTTTGATTGATGGCATCGAAAGCGGCCTGCTTGATGTTATCCGGAACATCAAAATCCGGTTCGCCAAGAGTTAAGCTGATGACATCTATTCCATTGGCTTTCATTTCTCTGGCTTTATTAGACATTACAAAAGTCTGTGAGTAACCTAGTCTTTTTACTCTATCTGAAAGTTTTTCCATGTATTTTTTTGAATTTTAACAAATATAGAATAAAAACGTGTTGTAGATGTAATAAAAATAGGGTTGCTTTAAAGATATTTGTCAGGTTTTAATCAAATCACCCTAGCTGGAAATAATATTGCTTTCTATCGCTGAGTTTTAAGAAATTTATGGTATACAATGCCTTTTTAGTGGTTTTTTTGTGAATTCAAATTTCAATATGGTCAATAAAAAATAAAAAAATACTTCTCATACTAAGTGTTTTGTATCTTTAAATCATCTAAGATCTATTTTATGAAATATTCTGTTTTTCTATTGTTAATTTCCTGTATGGTCTTTTCTCAGGGGCGTTTAAAAGATGATGAAGTGAAGAAATACGTTTCGCAGGTAAATGAAGATTCATTAAAATCGTATATCAGTAAGCTTGTGAGTTTCCAGACGAGACATACTTTAAGCGCTACAGATGATCCTAAACAAGGAATTGGAGCTGCAAGGAACTGGGTTATTCAACAATTTAAAGACTATGCAAAAAACTCAGGTGGAAGAATGGAAGTATATCTGCAGCAGGAAGATTTGCAGCCTGATGGAAAGCGTATTGATAAGATCGTGAACCTGGGCAATGCCATTGCTTTTTTGAAAGGTACAGACCCTAATGATAAAAGAGTTTTCCTGATTGGAGGACATCTTGATTCAAGAGTGACAGATGTGATGAACAGAACATCAGCAGCGCCGGGTGCCAATGATGATGGCAGTGGTGTGAGTGCCGTAATAGAAGCGGCAAGAATATTAAGTAACTCCTCATTTCCGGCTTCCATTATTTTTGTGGCTTTCTCTGGGGAAGAGCAATCGCTGCTAGGTTCCAGACTTCTTGCAGAGAAAATTAAAAAAGAAAATCTACAGTTGGAAGCCGTTCTGAATAATGATATGATTGGTAATCCAAAAGCTGGTGAAACAGGAGAAATCAATACGCGTACACTACGGGTATTCAGTGAGGGGTTGCCGTATATGGAACTGGATAGGAAAGCACCAGCTATTAGAAATCTGGGACTTGAAAATGATAGTGACTCCAGGCAGCTTGCCCGATACATCAAAGAGATTACAGAACTGTACGTTAAGAGACTTCATGTAAAAATGATCTACAGAAATGACCGGTTTTTACACGGAGGAGATCATACCAGTTTTGTTACTCATGGGTTTCCATCGGTAAGGCTTACGGAATATTATGAAAACTATGATCATCAGCATCAGGACATAAGGATGGAAAACAACAGGCAATATGGTGATTTATCTGAATTTATAGATTTTAAGTATCTGAAAAAAAATGTTGCTGCAAATGTTGCTGTCCTGGCAAGTCTTGCAAAGTCTACTTCGAAGCCTGAGCGGGTAGAGATGGATGTTAAGGAACTTACGAACTTTACAATGCTTCACTGGCAAAAACCAAAATCAGGGACGCCGGCAGGGTATTTTGTTCTGATACGGGAGACAGATAGCCCTGTATGGCAAAAGAAAATATTTACAACAGAGCTTTCAGCCAGAATACCGCTTTCAAAGGATAATTATATTTTTGCGGTACAAACGGTCAGCCAGTCAGGAAATCTGAATGTGCCTGTAATTCCGGATATTGCAAAATAATACGGATCGTGATAAGAGAGTTCTGGGTGTGATCCGGAAAAGTAGATTTGACTACAAGAGAAATAAAACATATTTTTGTAGATTATAATAATTCAAATGTCTACATCGTTACTATTAAAATATTTTCCGGATCTTACAGAAACACAGCTAACACAGTTTGCAAAACTGGAAGAACTGTACAATGAATGGAATGAAAAGATCAACGTGATTTCCAGAAAAGATATGGAATCGTTGTATGAAAAGCACATTCTGCACTCTTTGGGAGTGGCAAAAGTAATGGAATTTGCACCGGGAACTAAAGTACTGGATATTGGAACCGGAGGAGGTTTTCCTGGAATTCCATTGGCGATTTTATTTCCTGAATCAGAGTTTACGCTTATTGATTCCATCGGAAAGAAAATCAGCGTAGTAAATGCCGTTGC
This sequence comes from Chryseobacterium sp. SIMBA_028, assembly GCF_046535285.1. Lineage (NCBI taxonomy): Bacteria > Pseudomonadati > Bacteroidota > Flavobacteriia > Flavobacteriales > Weeksellaceae > Chryseobacterium > Chryseobacterium sp. SIMBA_028. The sequence goes on from NZ_JAWRWZ010000008.1 coordinate 121,270, forward strand.
TGAGGGAGTTGGATTGAAAAATGTAACTGCCATTCACGGAAGAGCAGAAAAATTGAAAGAAAAATTCCACTTCGTAGTCAGTAGAGCTGTAACCCAGATGCCGGAATTTTTAAGATGGCTTAAAGGGAAGTTTGAAAAAGAGCAGTTTAACCCTAAACATAACGGGATTTTATATTTAAAGGGCGGTGATCTTGCAGAAGAACTTGCCGGACTTAAATGCGAAATTTTCAATCTTAAAAATTATTTTGACGAAGAGTTTTTTGATACTAAAAAAGTAGTTTATTTATCAAAAGGTAATTTTAATTCATAATTTTGTTTAATTGGGGAATAATTTTTGCTAAATAATTATTAATAATCGCAAAATTAAAGGGTATGAAAAAACTTTTAAATATTGGTTTTTCAGCGCTATTGTTTGGTTTGCTTACTGTGTCTTGTAATGATGATGATTATGAGACCATTGAATCTATTGATAAAATCAAAATAGACAGTGTGAAAATTGTAAGTGATACGATGGCTGTTTTTGCGGTGCAGAGTATCAAGACTTATTCCAGATATTCTTCCCAGTGTCAGGGATTCTATGGATATGATTACATTCATGACAGCCCGTTTGGAAGGTCTGTTACCGCTTACAAGTATATTACTGGCGGTCCTTGTACCCAAAATAACTATACAGGGGCTAATCAGATCAATTTCCGCCCGCAGCAGGAAGGAAAGTATATCTTCAAATTCTGGAATGGGGGAAATAGCTGGATTACCAAAACCATTGTGGTACAATAATGAAATTAACTTTTGCATTTTGTTTACTGACTGCCCATATGATCTTTGGACAGAAGATTATCTGGCAGGAAGATCAAAAATTGATATGGGATAATTTTAAAAGTCCGGTCAATAGAAAAAATAATCCGGATGTGGCAGCATATACCAATTGTGGATGGGAGTATTCTGTAGTGAAATCTACCAACCCAAAGTCACCTGTTAAAATTGAGATCAAGACTATATTCAATGAAGAGAAGTCTTGGAAAGATGCTAAAAAGATCAATGATTATATCTTGCTGCATGAACAAAAACACTTTGATATTGCTGAGCTATTTGTAAGGAAATTCCGAAAGATTGTTTCTGAAAAAGTAATAACCTCAGGTGATTATAATAAATTATTTAAAGCTGTTTATAACGAGATATCCAACGACTATAAAAATTTTCAGATTTCCTACGATAAAGAGACCCGTCATGGGATGGACAAGGAAAAGCAGGCAGAATATAACGCCCTTATTTCTGAAGAACTAGAACACCTTAAAAGCTATCAGACCCCTTGAAATTCCTCAATAAAATTATACACGAACTGTTGGATCAAAACCCGGATCTTTCTGCGTTCAACATTATCCTGCCGGGAAAGCGTCCTATTGTATTTATAAGACAGATTCTTGAGGAAAATAATTATTCTGGGTTTCTTCCTAACTTTTTTACAGTAGAGGAGCTTATTAATACCATTGCGGACAAGCAGGTTATCCAGGGAATTCCTCTCTGGCTTTTTTCGTTTGATGTGTACCGAAGCCTAAATCTGATTCCCAATGATGATTTTGCGGAATTTCTGAAATGGTTTCCCACCTTACAGAAAGACTGGGATGATATTCTGAAGTTTTCAGATAATGACCAGGCAGTTCTGCAGTATATGTTTGATGAGGAAAGGATTAAGGAGTGGGCGCAAGATTTGGGAGAGGATGATGATGTTCCGAGAAAGAAGTTTCTTAATTTCTGGCAGAACATGAATGTTTTTCTTCCAACATTAAAAGAAAGACTGAAAGACAAGAACTGGGCTACCTCAGGAATGATTCACGAGGCTGCTAAAGCGAGTATTGTTGATTTTGCAAAGAATACCTCAGAACAATTTGTTTTCTGCGGATTTAATGCCTTTACGCCGGTGGAAGAGAAATTGGTAAGAAGCCTTTTACAGTGGAATAAAGCGCAATGCTTCTTTCAGGCAGACCGTTATTATTTTGATGACGAAAGACAAGAGGCCGGAAAATTCCTCAGGAATCATAAAACATGGAAAGAATTTGATGATAATAGAGCTTTTCAATGGATTGAGGATGATTTTAACCAGCCCAAAAAGATCAAAGTATATGAGGTTTCCGGAAATGTGACGCAGACTAAAGTTTTGCCGGAGATCTTTAAGGAAATCAACAATAAAACCTATTCCAATACGGCGGTAGTATTGCTGGATGAAAATCTTCTTCCCGCAAGTCTGGATGTGATGCATGGTGTGGACAACCTGAATATTACAATGGGTTTCCCTTTGAAGAATCTTTCCTTTTCCAATGCTGTGAAACGACTTTTCTATCTGCAAAAGCAGCTTGAAAAGAATAAATCGTCCTATTACTACAGGGATATATTTCCAATTCTGGAAGAACTGCCAAAGTCTCCCGAAGATGAGCAGGTTATTAATGACTTTAAAACCAAGATAGAGGAGCGGAATATTGTTTATATCTCCAGAAAACTTCTACAAGAGCTTTTGGGTAGTTTGTCTTATTTTGGGCTTCTTCAAAAGGCTACAAGTACCAATGTTTATCTGGATGTGCTTATCGACTTTTGTCAGAAAGTAAAATGGCTGGAAATTGATGATATTCAGTATGAGAATGTTTCTCATTTTGAAAATGCTTTCAGGATTATTAAAAACCAATTGACTCCATACAATATTGAGATCAAAATGGAAACCTTGGAAATTCTGATCAATCAGCATATAAATTCTGAGAGTATAGATTTTCAGGGGGAGCCATTGAGAGGATTGCAGATTATGGGATTGCTGGAAACGCGTCTTCTGAATTTTGAAAATGTAATTTTGCTTTCCGTTAATGAAGGGAAATTACCGTTGGGAAACTCGCAGAATACCTATATTCCTTTTGATATCAGAAGATTTTTTGATCTTCATACATTCCTGGAAAATGACAGTATTTATGCCTATCACTTCTACAGGCTGATTCAGGATGCTAAAAATGTTCATTTATTGTATAATGCTTTAAGTTCAGGGGTTAACACCGGAGAGAAAAGCCGGTTTATTACACAGATCGAAATGGAGAGCTCTCATCAGATAGAACATTTAATTATTGAAAATTCTTCTGAGCCGATTGCTACCAAGCCCATAGAAATTTCCAAGACAGAGATTGTCCAAGAACGTCTTCAAAAATGGAAAGAAAAAGTTTCTGCTTCTCACCTTACAAGCTATCTTTATAACCCGATAGATTTTTACCTATCCAAGATTTTAAACACTTCTGAGTCAGATGAAATTGAGGAGGAATTATCGATAAAGAATTATGGAAATTTGGTTCATTATTCACTTCAAGAAGTGTATGAGGTTCTTAAAGGCAAGGTGTTAAAAGAAAGTGATTTAAAAGATTCAGTTAAAGCGATAGATAGATATATAGAAATCGCTATTGAGAAACTTAAACATCAACCGGAATTCTATGAAAAAGGGATGAACTACATTCATAAAGCTATTGCTAAAAAGGTGATTGAAAATGTTCTGAACCATGATCTTGAATTGATACAACAAGGAAATAAACTAGAAATCATTGACATCGAAAGAAAGTTTGAAAATGTAGAATTTTATTTGGATGGAAATGACAAAATTTCATTTCTGGGATTCATTGACAGGATTGATAAGTTAAACGGGACGTTACGGATTATTGACTATAAAACGGCCAAGATTAAAAATCTCAATGTGAAGATTGATGAAAATAATGTAGCTGACTACTTCCATAACAGTGACAGAAAACAGGCTCTTCAGCTTTGTATTTATCATTATGTGGTGCAGCACCTTCCTGAGTTTTGGGGATTCCCGATCGAAACGGGGATCTGGAGTTTTGCTGAGGCTAAAAAAGGAATGGTATCCTTACAGTTTGATAAAGGAGATATTGATGATGCCATGAAGTCTGTGAAAAGTCTTATTCTTGAGATTCTGAATCCTGATATTAATTTTGTAGAGAGTATAAAATCTTATTAAGTAAAAATGCGTTCCTGTTATTGTCCTACTAATAGGGTTTAAGGAGGTATTTTAATTATTCTTTACGTTTTCTTTTGAGAGTGAGAGCTGTTGTTTTTTTCTTGATTTTTGTGGTATAATTGTATATTTACTACAAAATTTTTCACTTTTACTATATAAAAATTGGCCGTCACATGAAAAAGATCCTGATATTTTTTACAATCGTTTTTTCTTTATCACTTCAATCTCAGTACATAAACGATTCCCTGAATGTCAGATTACAAAATATCACCAAGGATACCAAGTTTGGATTGGCCCTCAGTGGAGGTGGGGCAAAGGGGTTTGCGCATATCGGTATTTTGAAGATGATTGATTCCCTGGGAATTAAGGTTGATTATATTACAGGAACCAGCATGGGAGGGATTCTTGGCGGTTTATATGCAATGGGTTACAATGCTGATCAGCTAAAGAAAACCATTTATAAGGTAGACTGGAACAGAATTTTAAGTAACAAAATCCCTTATAGGAAGGTTAATATCAGTGAAAAGGACGAATATGATAAATATATTCTTGAGTTTCCCGTAGTAAAAGGAATTCCGACACTTCCGAGTTCATACATTGAGGGACAGTATATGGGTGAGGTTCTGAATACTCTGACATTTAATGCAAAGCACATCAACGATTTCAGTCAGTTACGTATTCCTGTAGAACTTACTTCTTCAGATATTGAAAATGGAGGACTGATTATGCAGAAAAAAGGATCGCTGCCATTAGCTATCCGCTCTACGTTGGCAATACCAGCTGCTTTTGCACCGGTTTACATTGATGGAAAGCTGTTGGTAGATGGAGGACTGGATCGTAATTATCCTGCCAATGAAGTTCGCCAGATGGGTGCTGACTTTGTGATTGGAGGCTATACAGGCTTCAGGCTTTTCACGAAAAAGGAAATTGAAAACCCAATGAAGATGATCTATCAGACGCATGCGATTCGTTCTGTAGAAGATTTCAAACACCAGAAATCACTTTCTAATGTGCTGGTAGATTTTGTGGATCCTTTGGGAGATATTACAACAAAAGACTTTGCCAGATTCAGAAAGATTATTAAAATTGGAGAAATGGAGGCAAAAAAGCACCTCCCTGAATTTGTAGCATTGGCAGAAGCCCAACGAAAAGCAGGCATTACGTATGAACACGAAATGATTGAAGAGGTAAAGCTGCCAACCATAAAAATTACGTTTAACGAAGAAAATGGAACCCCGCTTACAGATCCTGTTGAAATAGATGTTATTAAAAAAGAACTGAAATTATCAGAGGGGAAATATTATGATGTAAAAACCGTAAATGAGGCGATAGACAGGGTTTTCGGGATGCGTCAGTATGAAAAGGTTTATTATACTTATACCAATGCAGGAGAGGGGCTTATTATGAATATTTTTGTTAAAAAAATAAAAAAAGGCGCCTTTAAACTGGCCCTTCATTATGATACTGAACAGTCCGTAGGAATTATTGTGAACTATACCTACAGAAATATCCTTGCCAACCGATCAAGGTTTCTTGCAACAGTAGATGTTTCGGAGCGTTTTAAGGCTCGATTGGCTTATCAGCGATTCTTGGGAAGCGGCGATCATTGGTGGCTGGATCTTGAGGCCAAGATTGTTCATCTTAAAAGTAATGATTTAACGTTCAGAGTATTTAGTCTTGATGAGGATTATAATACAAGATTCCCCAATCATATGTACCGAAACATAACAGGGAAAATTGCTTTAAATTATAATATCAATTCTAATGCTGTCATTTCTCTCGGAACAGAGTTCAGTACTGAAAGGATGTATAGTTTACTGGATAAAGTAGATCAGGCAAAGTTTGATAATTATAGCAAAAAGCTTTACAATCACAGTAATTTTAATACATTTTTGAAATTTGAGCAAAATAATCTGAATAAAAGATACTTCTTTACAAGAGGAAATCATCTTCAGGTTAGTACAAGATTTTATTACGGAAACCAATATGAATTGTATGACCTTGAAACCGTACAGCCTCTATTATATCCTTTATTAAATCCTAAGGACTCTTATTATTATGAGCCTAAGAATCTGGTTTCATTTACCCTGAACGAGAATTTTGCCTACCCGATTACAAGGAGACTTGCAGCTAAAGCCAATGTATTTTTAGGAACAAGCTTTGGCACACAGAGAGAAGACAAGGTGCCTTATCTTTTTCTAAACCAAAAATATAACCTGGGAGGCAGCGAATATAATTCAGATCTTTTAAACCCGGAGTTTAACGGCCTTCGTCAAAAAGAACTGCCAATGACTTCTGTAGCTAAAGTAGGACTTTCTCTTCAGTACAGAATTATGAAAAAGCTATACCTGAGTCCATCCTTTACCTATGGCAAGATGAGTGATGAGTTTTCTCCTTTTAATGATAGCGATGACATGTTTGGCTATGGAGTGAACCTGGGGTACGAATCACTTTTAGGGCCTATTAACCTGAATGTTTCCCGAAATAACCAACTTGATTTTTCAAGAATCTATTTCAGTATAGGATTTAAATTTTAAAATAAAAAAGAACCTTATTCATTCGGATAAGGTTCTTTTTTATACTAGTTGTAATCTTTTTTATTTCCTTGGAATTTCAGGTCTGGGCATTTTGTAATAGCTTCCTGAAATACATTTTAAAAATGAAACAACAGCATCCAATTCCTGCTCATTAAGATTCAGGGGCTTCATTAGATGGTCTGTTACAGGGAAATTGGGATCTGCCTTTTTTTCTTCCGGTGTAGGGTTAATCATTTGCATTCCGCTGTTGTATAGGCTTACAACACCATGCAGGTCATCCATCAATCCATTGTGCATCCAAGGAGCGGTATATTCCAGATCCCTTAGAGATGGGGTCTTGAATTTTCCTACATCATTGGGGTTCTTCGTAACGGTAAATAAACCCAGATCCTCGTATTCACGCTTGTAGTAGGTAAGTCCGATATTATGGAAAGATTCATCTGTCATATACTTTCCGTAGTGGCAGTTCATGCATCGGGCTTTTGTTCTGAACAGGTGCATGCCGTAGATTTCTTTGTCGCTCATTGCCTTATGATCTCCCTTTATAAACTTATCCAGCTTGCTTGGCTGGCTTTTAAGGGTTTTTTGAAAGGTTGTCAGGGCTTGGGCTATTTTGTCAAATGTAATTTTGTCAGTTTGATAAATGTCCTTAAAAAGCACTTTGTATTCTTTAACCTTAGAAAGTTTCCCTGCAAGCTTTTCAGGCTTCATATTCATTTCGTTGTGGGCAGAGATAGGGCCTACAAGCTGTTCTTCCAGTGTTTTTGCTCTTCCGTCCCAAAAAAAAGATTTTCTTTCCGCAATATTAAAAAGGGACTGCGTATTTCTTTTTCCCTGTAAGTGATCATTGCCCAGAGCAACTTCCTGCCCGTCGCTCCATCCCAGTTCAGGATTGTGGCAACTGCTGCATGATATTTGGCTGGATGCTGATAGCTTAGGATCAAAAAATAGTTTTTTTCCTAACATTACCTCGGGAAGTTCCTGGGTATCATAATAATTGGAATCCTGTTCTATTGCTTCAAATTCTTTCCATTTAACATCAGGATCTACTGATGGGGAAGGCCAGAATTGTACCGGTTTTTTGTATTGTTCTACAACTTCACCATAATCTATACTATATTTCTGTACGGTATGCTGCATGAAGAAAAAGGAGAGTAGGCCAATCAGCAGAACGAGTTTAAGAGTTGAAAATTTCATGATATTTCTTTAATTTAAAAAATACTTCCTATAGTGGCTGCAAATACTACATTGTTGCCATTATTAAAGTTGCTGTAAATGATCTTGCTTCCTACGTATGCATTTTTTATCACTGGAACGTTGAAGTGGAAATTAATATCCAGTTTTGATTGCCAGAAATTGGAGGATTGATAAACATAGTTCTCTTGCAGCATTTGATTGATGGCGGGCTTTCCGGAGTTATTGAATATGCCATTTTTCTTATACACATCCGTTACTGACATTCCTAGCAATACAGAAATAGCCAGATTGCTTTTGAATGTTTTGAACCATTGATAATCCGCGCCATATACCAGCTTACTTAAATCTATTATTGATAATGGACTGGCGTACTTTTCTTTATCCTGTATCCATCCAAAATAAGGCATGATAGAGGATTTTGCACTTTTATTTCCTATTTGCAATAGTCCTTTAAGAAGTATGTTATTCGTTTTATGGCTGTATTTTTCTACAGTACCTATCTGAATATAATTTCTGGAATTATCATTGAGAAAAAGATTCTCTGTTCCTTTTCTTTCCATACTGCTTCCATCTACAGAAACTCCCCAGAGGAGTTTATCTGTCTCAAAGAATTTTCCTAATGAAAAACTGAATTGCTGTTCATCTATTTTTGAGGCATTAAGATCCGCATACTCAGTCAGAAGTTTATCCAGATTGAATTTTTTCAGACCAATACTAAGATACCAATTCCTGTTATTAGGTTCAAATATTTGCAAGCCACCTCCATAAGACCATCCTTCATAGTAAGCCTGACGAAGCTTTCCGGAGAGCAGCTCATTATAATTTCCCAATCCGCTCATATTATAGATGGTAGGAAACCCCTGATTGCTCACAAAACTCAGATAATGCTTTTGGGTATATTTTTCTGCCTCGAAATAAGCTCCGATTTTGAACTTTTGAAACATCATTTTATTGATTCCCAAAGCCAGTGAAAAATTGGCTGTTGTATTTTTGGGCCTTGGATCTGTATCACGGTAGCTCAGACTTGCCTTATAGCTTCCTGTAATTCCGACGGTAAAGGTGTTAATCTGCTTGGAGTATCCTCCTGAAAAAGCATAGTTTTCAAACTTCATATCACCCCCTACGCTGTCAGCGGCTACGTAGGGGTAGATAAGGTCATAATCGGCATTTTCATTCCATACGATCTGTTTGTTCTTTCCTTGCGAGTAAGATGCATTTCCCCATACTGTTGTTTGGTGATCCAGCTTCTGCAGAGTGTGGGCTTCCGCTCCCCATAGGTTTTTACCTTTGCCTTTTTGCTGTATTTCAGATGGGGTTTTATTAATTTCCGTAAAAATATTAAAAGTTGTAATACTGTATTTTCTTGCATCTAAATTGCTGGCAGGATTTACATTAATTCTGCTTTTAAAAACTCTTTCAGAACTGTATTCTTCATGAATCTTTTCTGCAATTGTATCATTGATCTGAGCATTTATTTTTGCACTGAACAAGGATATAAACAGAATGGGTATGGAAAGAAAATTTTTCATTTTTAATTAAATAATGACGGTTTTACCCCATGTTCAAAGTCTACAGTAGAGTTATTGGTATCCTTTAAGATGTTTTTACCATCCATTGTTTTTCCTATTACTTTTCTGCGAACTGCTTTTCCAAAACGGTTTTTATCTCCATCAAATGCTGAAACAGACGTCCATCCCATATCCAATGCCGGAGAAGTTACCACCCACTGGAAAGAATCCTGTACGCTCAGATTTATTACATCTGTGATCCACTCATTAGGAATTTTAACTGCGATTCCATCCATCGGATACACATCACCTCCGAAAGTAAGATTGTAAGTATAGGTGTAAGTATTCTGAGCTACCATTGCTTCATGGCTCATTCCTTTTGGCATACGGGCTAGGGCATAAGCATAATATCCCTGAGTATGAATTACCATTTTTTCAAAAACGTTTACCATTTTTGGTACTGCAGGGTTATCGATATCATCAGAATCTTCCTTAAAGATCTGGAAATTAGCTTGTGAAAGATTAACGGAAGCAGGGTTGAATTCCTTGTGGTTAATTGCATCTTCTGCAATAATAATAGATTCTCCAGACAATACAGGGTAAGTAGTTCCGGTTCCCGGAATTTTAATGATAGCACCTGCAGTAAAGGTTGTTCCAATAATATTAGGGCTATAATCCTGCTTCTCATTGGTCATAAAGCTGGATTGTATCAGTAGCATTCCGTCAGCATATAAAGTCTGATCTGTATTATTGGTGATTTTAAAATACTGGTCGCCAAAATACATAGCCCCTTGTGGAGTTTTTGTTCCCGTAAAAAAGACTTCCTCCAAAATCAGGTCCCCACTTCCTGCTTTCATGGCAAGATTGATCGTTTTATTGATTTCGTTCCCGTTAATTACCATTCCGGTTTGTACACCACCTACTTTGGCTTCTGTAAGAACAGAGTTATCATTATAGGCAATGCTTCCTTCCACAGTAACATTATAGGTTCCGGATGGCAGGGTTACCTTTAGAGTATTGGAATTTTTTAATTCCTGAGTTGTGCTAAATCCGGTGTTAAGCTCCTTGAAACTTACAGTAAGGTTTTTATATTCCTTAACCTGAATATCTTCAGGAACTACTTTCAGTTCCAGTTTTAACGATGTTTGCGCCTCCGGAGAATCAGAATCCGAAGAACAGGCAGCAAAGCTGATTGCAGCACACAATAGTAATAGTGTTCTAAATAAATGTTTTAACATAACTTTATTGAATTGAATTTGTTATAAATTGAAATTGATCTCCATCCCGAAATAAGGATCATAAGCTCCCTTTCTGTTGATGGTAATCCCGTTAATGCTATAAGGTGCGTAATAACTGAAAAGCCTGTTGGCAAACATGGATACTACCACAGTCTTATGCCTGAAACTCTTGGTAACCTTAAAGTTGAGATTGGTTTCCAAAGGTCTTCTTGTAGTGTTATAGCGGGCATCATTTTGAGCAATAATTAAGTTTTCAAGAATAGTTCCTCTGGCCGCATCGGGATCAAAAGGAAGAACAATACCGTCCTGATTTACATAGTGGCTTGGTATTCCGTTCATGGGATCCAGTTTTCTCATAGAATACCACGAGAACTGGATGGAGGATGAAAATATAAGATCCAGCTTTGGAATGTAGGTGTCCAGCATCAGATTCGTATTCAGAACTTCATTTACCGAGTTGGGTTCCATTCCTTCATATAATCCGAGATAGGGGTAAGGCCTTCCGTTAATGGTAAGATCACGGCCTCTGTAGACAGGGAAGCTATTCCCGTATTTTGTTAGGAACCATGCTCCATTCAGGGTAAATCTTGTATTGATGACCGGGATTCTGTGGGAAGAATACTGAAATTCAATTCCTTCTTTATCAATCCTGCTGCCGTTTCTTTGGGTAGCATATGTGAAGTTTTCACTGATAGTCTGATACGGCAGGGTGTTTACATCTGGCGGAGTGGTTATGGCCTCATGATTAAGAGTTGAGGTGTCGTATTTCTTATATTGATACTGTGCATATTCGTTCATGGAACGGAAAGCATTATGCATATTTTCTTTAAAAGCAGTTACAGATAGCTGGTGTGCTCCCAGACTAAAGTCGATTCTTGCCTCAAATTTTTCATTCATGGCAGGTTCTATTCCCGGGTTCTGTGGGTTATAGATCATCGTTTTGTAATTGACTCTTCTGTAATCGGGGGTATTATGGAAATAATTAAGCTGCTGAATATCCTTGTAAATAAGTTCTGGGTATAGCAAACTGAGGTCAGGAAATAAACTTTGCTTCCCATATCCCAGTGTAAGGGCGATCTGTGCCTTTTTTTGCATCCAGTTAAAAGAAGGCAGTTCCCATTGGAAATTGGCTCTGGGATCCGGATATACTTTTCCATTCATTCTGAAATGAGAGGGGAGGTTCATCATTAAGTTTCCTCTTATTCCCAATGCCAAAGTGAGTTTGTGTCTTCCCGGTTCAAAAGTACTGATGGACTCCAGAAATAAAGCAGAGGTAACATAGGCCGGAATATCACGATAGGCGCGGGGTCTGAATGTAGATTTAGGATCTATAGGTTTATAAACATCAAATAATTGTCCATCTCCCCAATTTTTACTGAGCTGCCAGTCAAAACCTGTATTGAACTCATTTTTAAAAGGTTTCAGATCTAATTGGAAATTATTAACCATTTTCACGAATACATCAAGCGGCTTCCCATCTACCATATAGTTGGAAATGTAGCGGGCTTCCGGATAATAACCGTCGTATTCTCCCTCTGTTCTAGACAAAGGAAAGGCTGTTGCATTTTCCAACTGGATGAATTTGGTCTGTTTAATTTTATCAAATCTTTGATTAACAGTAGCCTGAACTTCTGTTGATCTATAAAAAACAGGTTCGTTTTTCGTATAGGTGAAAGTATTGGATAGACTCAGTAAATGATTATTGACCTCATAAGAATTCAGGTCAGATAGATCTATATCCGGATCAGACTTTGATCCATCCAGAGATGTGGTATAGCTAAGGTTGGTCTGCCATCTTGAAGTTCCTGCATTATGCTTCTTTTCCTTTATCAAAGAAAGATTAGCTGTAATTCTTTTGTAATTTTCCAATCGGTCCCTTGGATCTGATTTCGCATTCAGATAATCAATTCCGGCATTGATTTTTAGATCATGCTCCTTGTTTTCAAATCCTTTGCTAAGGGCAAAAAGTTTACTGTAGCCATCTGCCTTGAATCTTGCTCTCCATTTCGTATATCCGGATCTGTTGGTGATCTTTACAATTCCCGAAGTAAGGTTTCCGTAGACTACAGAGGGAATTCCACGCAGGACTTCCACACGTTCAATTTGGTCTGTGGAAATACTTCGCATGTCTACACCGCTGGTCATGTTGAGTCTTCTTTTAAGTCCGTTATTGGTTTTATCTAAAAAATCATAGGTATATTGAAGATTGGACCCTGAATTTAACGGCGCGCCATCTACAAGGAAAATAGTTCCCATGGCTGAAGTGTTATAATCAGTGCCAGGATTTCCTGTTTCCCGAAGTTGTATTTTGTTGACCTGATTCAGGACAGGATCTGTAGATCTTCCGCCGGGAAGTAACTCCAAGAGGTCACTAAAACTGGACGGTTGCAAGTGCTGCATGGCCCGCTGACTGATAATGGATGATGAAGTAAGGCCTTTTCCTTCTTTTGCAGTAATGACAACTTCTTCAATTCTGTTGATTTTTTCTGTAAAGGAAATGGCAAATGTTTCCGGTTTTGAAACAGATATTCTGTTAGAATAACCAAGGATTCCGTTCTTACGAATTTCAATCTTATAGGTTCCGGGGATAAGAGTTATTACTGAAATCCCTTTGCCATTAGTGGTTGCTGAATATTTATTTTGATCTGATTCAATCTTTATTTCTGAATCTTTAACCGGTTTAAAATCAATGTTTTTTACTTCAATCAAAATAGCAACGTGTTGCTCCTGTGCTTTGATTGTTGTAACTGTAATGAAAAAAAATAAGAAAGAGAAAAGTTGAAATTTAATAGGAGATATGGGGTCATTTACCATCGGAGCATTATTCTTTCGGCAAAGTTAGGAGCCTCCTTATAAGTTTGCTAATCTTATTTAGAATAATTTAAAATAAGTGATAAAAATCATTTAACAACCTTTAACTTTTATTGAAAGAAAAAACTTAAAGATACCTGTAAATGGTCTATAATAGGGATAATTGGTAGCTTTAAGTATGTGTTTTAAATAATATTTCCAATTATTTTTTTTAGAGTTATTTTGGTTTTATGGGAAAATAAGAGCCTGCGGCATTGGGGCATTACAAATTGAAACGGATTTTCAAAAATAAAAAGCACCCCATTGCTGGAGTGCAAAAATTAACTTGAAATGATATTTATAGAAAATGGATTAGATGTTATAATTTAACTTTTTTATTAATTGTTTTTCCATTAGAAAGAATAACCTGTACCACATACACTCCAGAATCCAGACTTCTAGATTCGTATTGGAGAGTATTAACGTCCTGCTGAAGAATTAAAGCTCCGGAAATACTATAGATGCTGATGTTTTTGATATCACTATTAGCTCTGGCCTTGATTTGTCGGTTTTGAGCAAAGATATCTGCATTGTTTTCTGAGGATTTTCCAAGGGACTTGCTGAATTGTAGATTGTAGTAGGAGGTTACCACTTCAAATGTATACTTTTGGGAATCTAGGTTTTGTAGACTGATCCCATCATTTTTCTGATACTGATCTTTAGAAACAGTTTTAACCAGAGACTTGTTCTCGTCAAAGATATTGATGGAAGAAAGTTCATCCTGATTGATCTTTAATTTCAAAACAGCATTGTTTTCTGATTGTACAATCTCGTTTTCTGCGACTTCCTGTGGTGTATTTTTAATGTACGGTATTATTTTGCTTTCATTGTTTTCCGATACTTTTAGAAGATAGACTCCATCTTCTAAAGAAGAAAGACTGCGGTTTGCGGTGGATCTGCTGACTGCTTTTTCTTTATTAAAATCTGTGATTTCAAGAAGCTCCATATTTCCAAGATCAGGTTTTATTTGAGAAGAATATAGAGGAGGGGTTTCCTGATCTGCACTGTTTGCGGCTTGCTTACCAAAAATAGATCCTGCTATAGCCCATTGATTAAGAAGTCCTCCGCTTCTTAGTGTATTGAATTTGGCATTGGATGCTAATGTAAACGGGAGTATCCCTCCAACATGGCCTATGGGTCCCCAGTAAAAAGAATCCAGTTTGTATTTATTCAAATCCCACCAGGCGTAATATCCTCTTTGCACATCAATGGTTTTGGAGGTATTTTCAGGAGGTATTGCTAGATCAACAGTAGAATGGCCCAAGGTCATCGGAGTTTTGTTGTGCCAATCATATACATCCTTAGGCTTCATACATTGTCTAAGCTTGTTGTTCTGATTATTGGTAACATCATTGATGAAATTATTGGTGAAAAGCTTTTTCCAGATCACGGGTCCCCATAATAAACCTCCGTTATCCTGAACCACATGATAGTTGTATTTATCGAGATATTCTGCAGAGATTACCTCAGAAATATCTGTATTATAAGTTTTGAATCCTGTATTGTTGCAGGTATGAAGAACATTGGCAAGAAACGAAGTAAACGGATAGAAGTCTTTTTCTAAAACTCCTTTATTCAAGGTAACTCCGGAGAAGTCATAAGGTCCGTCTCCCATGTAAGCATACTTAAATTTCAGATTGGTGGGATTAGAAATACTTAACCTTTTTAGGGTAGACATTGCTGCGTGCGCCCCTTGAGAATATCCGGCCAAAAAATATTCATCATAACGCTTTATACCCAATTGTGCCAATACTTTATTAGCTGCCGTAACAAAATCTATGGTGGCACCAGCTTCGGTAGCATAGTCTACATAAGGATGAACACCATCTCCTGATCCCATCCCTACATAGTCAGGGGCCATCAAAATATAACCATTGAGGACATAGGATAGTTCAACTACAAATCCGGCAGTTAAAGCCCCTTTAAAATTAGAGGGAACATTCTGTCTGCTGTCAGTAGTTCCGTGATCAGATACAACAGTGGAGAGTTTATAGCCTACATTAGGATACATAAGAAGTCCGGTAGCTTTTACAAGGACATTATTTTCATTTTTGGTGTAATAGGTAATTTTGTAACCCTTTAAACCTACATTGAAGCTATTGAGATAACTTGCAAAGTCTGGAGCATCTTGTTCACCAAGGTTATTGGCAATAAAATTAATAACGCCTTGCGGAGTTAAATCCAGTTTTTGTTCAGCGCTTACTACGTCGCCTGCCTGCTGGGCAAAATAGAACGGAGCCGTAAGTCCTAATAGAAAAGTAGTGATTTTCTTCATATCGTTGTCTTTTAAGTGGTATTAAGGTAATAGTTTTATCAAATCCACAAAAATATTAAGACATCAATAGCTATTCATTGAATATCAATTCTCTAAAATGTGAGTAAAATAAAAGAGTCTGATCATTAGATCAGACTCTTTTATTTTATTGTGGGCTTTATTTAAAAAGCGTTGATTCCTGTAATATCCAAACCAGTGATTAACAAGTGAACATCGTGCGTTCCTTCGTAGGTAATTACTGATTCTAAATTGGCAGCATGCCTCATCATTGGGAATTCACCCATGATTCCCATTCCTCCAAGAATCTGTCTTGATTCTCTTGCAATATCAATCGCCATTTTTACGTTGTTACGTTTCGCCATTGAAATCTGTGCAGGCGTAGCTTTGTGTGCATTCTTAAGACTTCCTAGCTGAAGACATAATAATTGAGCCTTTGTAATCTCTGTTAAGAATTCAGCCAATTTTTTCTGTTGAAGCTGGTAAGAACCGATTGGTTTACCAAACTGCTTTCTCTCCTTAGAATATTGAACAGCAGTACAGTGGCAGTCAATAGCAGCACCAATTACTCCCCATGAAATTCCATATCTTGCAGAATTCAGACAAGATAAAGGTCCTTTTAATCCTGTAACTCCCGGAAGTAGGTTTTCTTTCGGAACCTTTACATCATTAAATACCAATTCACCTGTTTTGGAAGCTCTTAAGCTCCATTTATTGTGTGTTTCCGGAGTTGTGAAGCCTTCCATTCCTCTTTCAACAATTAATCCTTGTATTTTTCCTTCCTCATTCTTTGCCCACACTACTGCAATATCGCAAAGAGGAGAGTTTGTGATCCACATTTTAGCACCATTTAAAAGGTAATGGTCTCCCATATCCTTAAAGTAGGTTTCCATAGAACTTGGATCAGAACCGTGGTTCGGTTCAGTTAATCCAAAAGAACCAATCATTTCTCCTGCAGCAAGCTTCGGAAGATATTTCTTTTTCTGTTCCTCAGAACCAAACTCATTGATTGGGAACATCACCAAAGAACTTTGTACAGAAGCAGCAGAACGTACTGCAGAATCTCCTCTTTCCAATTCCTGCATGATAAGACCATAAGAAATCTGGTCTAATCCGGAACCGCCATATTCAACAGGAATATAGGGACCTAATGCTCCAATTTTCCCCAATTCTCTCATTAAGCCCGGAAGATCTGTATGATTTTGGGCTGCCTGATCAATCTGCGGCATTACAAAACTTTCAACCCAGTCTCTTACAGATTGGCGGATCAGTTTGTGTTCTTCAGTAAGTAAAGCATCAATTCCATAATAATCGGGGATGCTTGTAAGAGGATAATATGACATGATTTTTTGATTTTGTTAAAAATAACATTTTTCGTGGTGTTTGAAAAATTTTTTTGAAAACTTATATTAATGCTGGTTTTCAAAGAGATAATTCAGGTTTTCTCTATTTAAGAGATAAATTTCACATTTTAGACCTCCTCATCATTGGAGATAGGGTACTGGTTGGTCGCATTGTGAACCTCACTTTTAAATTTATACAGGTAGGGAGCCTTGTTGGCTGACCCGTCATATAGCTTTTCAAGTCTGTCCAGAATATTAAGACTTAAAATTTTTCGCTGGAAGTTATTTCTTCTGAATTTTTGACCTAAAATAGTTTCATAAAGAGCCTGAAGATCCTTCATTGTAAATTTCTCAGGAAGAAGATTACTGGCCGCCACTTCAGTATTGATATTCATTCTCAGATATTCCAAACCGGTTTCTATAATTCTATCATGATCAAATGCCATTTTAGGCAACTTACTGACCTCGAACCACTCACAGCTTTCATTGAAAGCATCCGGAAACGTATCTGTTATCGAAAAATCAATAAGACTACAGTAGCCTACAGTAATAAACCTTTGAAAAATCCAGTGATCTTCCGGTACTTCTATGCCCTTATTTTTAAGCAGGATTTGATGTACATTATTTTCTGTACGGTCAATTCTTCCAAACGTATGAAATTGCTTTAAAAATAAATTCTGAAGATGTGTTCTTTCATAAAGTACTCTCTCTGCGGCTTCCCGCAGATCCTCATCATTAAAAACAAAACCTCCCGGAAGTGACCACAGGTCCAGATCATGATACTTTAATAACAATACTTTCAGAATATTATTGTGAAAGCCGAATATAGTACAGTCAACAGAGATATGGGCAACGAAGTCCTTTGTGTCAATAAGTTCCCGAAGTGTTTCTTTGTTCTTTGTGTCTTTGATTTTCATGGTTGTAAAAATAAAACTATTTTCTATATATTCTTTTTGAGACGTTAAAATACACCAAACTAATTATAAAAAGAATGATTACAGAAAATAAAATATATAATGGATAAAAGTTTAACAGTTGCTTCCCAAAGAGTACAGCCATAATAATAGAGCTTACAGAGCTCCCCAGGGAAGAGAAAATAACAATAAGAGAAGTGAATAGGTTTACCTTTTCCTTATCTACCTGTGCAATCATTTTTGAATTGATGACAGGGTAGAGTGGCGATAAAAATAATCCTATTACAGGAAATAAGAAAAGAATCAGCCTTGAATCTTCAGAACCAAAGTACTGAATTCCTAAAATGGTAAGCAACAAGGCAATAATTAAAAATATACATGAAATATAGTAGCCTGATAATGAAAACCTGCGAATGACATTGGCGGTAATTGTTCTCCCTGCATATGAAAAAAGAGAAAGGAAAGAAGTAGCCTGAAGAGCAAAAAATGAATTAACCTTTAAGTGGTTTTTGTAAAAGGAGGGCAGCCATGAGTTGAAACCCTGTTCTACAAACACAATAAAGAAAGCAACACCCAGAAATAAAGCTACAACAGGAGTTGTAAATCCGGACAGTTCAGTGAAGATACTTTTATTTTCCAAGGGTTTAGACTCGGATATTTCTATCTTTGAAATCAGAAATATGGTTACTGCGGATAAAACGGCGATCAGTAGAAACCCAAATTTCCAGAACTCCGAATATTGGCTTGAAATCAGCCATCCAAAACCGGTATTCACTACAAAAATTCCTATCATAAAGGAGGCTTCCACGCTATTCATTGTTTTTGCCAGAGATTTTTCATCCGAAATATTATTCCTAATGATTCCAAATACACAGATTTTACCAATAGCAAAACAGGCTCCGATGATGGCGAACCATAATTTGTAAAACCAAAAATCAGCGATGAACGGGAGGAGGCAAGAACATAGTCCTACAATGGCCAATGCAGAGATTAACGCCTTTTTTGCACCGGTTTTATTGATGAATCCTACAGCAAAAAGAGAGATAAAAGCAATGGGAAGATCCTTAAAAGATTCCAGAAATCCCAGTTCTCCATAGGTGATATTAGCTTCTGAAAGCTGTAGGATAATAAGCCCCATACAGTTTAAAACCATTGAGAAAATCAGGAAAGTCAATTTTAACGGAAGGGAAATATGGGAGATCTTGGCGGTCATTTTGGGGATTAGCTTTATGAATTTTTATAACTTTTTATGAATTATAGGTGCTAAGATATGGCTTTTAACCCTCAATAATAAACGAAAAATTAAAATATTTGTGAATCTAATGTTAATTAAATGAAAAATAATATATTTTTATTGTCTCAATTTGAGAATTAAAACAAATAGCTGTATATGAATGTAAGAATATCGAGAAGCCTAGGAGTGATTGCCGTCCTCTATTTTACGGCCAACTTCAGTGCCCAGACCAAGAAGGACACGGTTTCTAAAGAAAACAAAATAGAAGAAATTGTAATGATAGGGTATGGAGGGGTTAAAAAGCAGAATCTTACAAGTGCTGTTTCTACTGTAAAAGCAGATGCCTTTGATAATAGGCCTATTTACAGTGTAGGACAAGCATTGCAAGGGCAGGCTGCAGGAGTGAATGTTACCCAGGCTTCTGGAAAGCCAGGAGCAGGGATAGAGGTTAAAATCAGAGGTAATAACTCTATTTCATCATCTGTAAGCCCTTTGTATGTGGTGGATGGTATACAGACCAATGACATAAGCGGGATCAATACCGATGATATTCTCGATATGACGATTCTAAAAGATGCGTCCTCTACAGCAATTTATGGAATCAATGGTTCTTCCGGAGTTGTGATCATTACTACCAAGAAAGGAAAGCAAGGGCATCCTCAGCTGACTTTTAATGCCTATTGGGGAGTTTCAAAAACAGTAAAGAATATTGATGTCTTGAATTTGGATCAATATAAATCATTACTGGCAGATATTGAAAAAAATGGTGGCTCCGATTATCTTTCTACTGTTAATAATCCAAGATATGCAGGCATTGATACAGATTGGAGAAAAGAAGTCTTTCAGACAGGATTTGATCAAAATTACAATGTTAATTATTCTTTCGGAAATGAAAAGGTAAAGGCGTACACAGCGCTTGGATATCAGGATATATCGGGAATCATTAAACCTTCGAAATTTCAGAGAACTTCAGTAAAGGTAAATTTGGATGCTGCTATTGCACCATGGTTAAAGTTGAATTCGACCGTTAATTACTTTTTTACATCACTTGCCAATACAAACGATAATCTAAGTACAGCAAGAGGCGGAGTGGTTTTAAGTGCTCTTAATACACCAACCTTTTTACCGGTATATGGAAATCAGGTTAATTTTAATCCAACAGATGCTATTGTATATGATCAGACAACAGGACAGATCAAAGATGGGTATAACATAGGACAATTTGGGCCTAATCCTTACCAGTCTTCATGGGAAAACCCTGTGGCTTATCAATCCAGGAAAGATAAAACATTAACCCAGCGTTTCTTGGGGAATTTAGGTCTTGAGGTGAAAATTTTGGACAATCTTATATGGAAACCAAGCATCTCATTTGATATGACAGATTCCAGAAATACTAAATTTACAGATGGGTATCAAACAAGTTACGGAAGATCAAAATTCGGAATTGGTTCCCAAGAATACTATCTGTATCAGGAATATAATTTTGAAAATACTTTAACTTATACTTTAAAAAGAGGAGCTCATGACCTTTCATTGTTAGGAGGTGTACAGATTGGCCAGAAAAGTATCAGAACCCAATATTTTTCAGGAGAAAGATTTCCACTGGGAACTATAAATTTTGATTATGATAAAGCTACAACCCAAGGGCGTGATGAGCATAAGGAAATTGCTAGAACTCCATCCTTTTTTGGACGTGCAATGTATACCTATGCTGGTAAATATACCATAATGGGTGTTTTTCGTGAAAATGCATACTCAGGACTGGCTTCTGGTAAAAAATGGGGGTTCTTCCCTGGATTCTCAGCTTCTTGGTTAATCTCTAAGGAGGATTTCCTTGCAGATAATAAAATCATCAGTGAATTAAAACTGAGAGGAGGATGGGGACAGACGGGAAATGTATCCGGAGTACCGGCCTATTCTCACTTTAACATATTTGATCCCTTTTGGTCGAATGGAGTACCCAATTATGAACTGAAGCAGTATGACAGTGATGTAACCTGGGAAACAACAACAGACACCAATATTGGTTTAGACCTTTCTGTTTTGAATAACCGAATTAGGTTTACAGCAGATGCTTACAGAAGAAAAACTACAGACTTGATTTTCCCTTATGTAATGGGAGAATTGGTAGCGCCAATATATAGAAATGCCGGAACCTTAGAAAATAAGGGATTGGAATTTTCGTTAAATACCGTGAATATTAAAAATGAAAACTTTACATGGAATACTTCATTTAATATCTCATTTGCTAAAAATAAGGTAGTTGAATTTGAAAAATATCTTAAGACAATAGATGCGGTGAGCATGGAGAGCGTAGGTGGTAAGATTGTGCGTTTTCAACCCGGTCAGTCATTGAGTTCATTTTATGGATATAAAGTAGACCGAGTAGATCCTAATACAGGTGATTTAGTTTATAAAGATGTAAATGGCAATGGTTACCTTGATGTAGATGACAGAACGGTAATTGGAGATCCAAATCCAAAATATACTTTTGGTTTCAGTAATAATTTTACATTGAAGAACTGGTATATGGATGTTTTGGTAACAGGTTCTGTAGGAAATGATATTTACAACGCAACTCGGTTTGATCTGGAGTTGATGAATGATTATAAAAATCAATCTACAGCTGTATTAAACCGTTGGACAACTGTTGGGCAAATTACGGATGTGCCACGTGCTAATTCAGCATCTGCACAAGTGATCTCAGACAGATTTGTTGAGGATGGTTCCTACCTGAAGTTGAAAGCTGTTACATTAGGATACAATTTTATGAGTCCTTTCAAGGGAGTTAATAAACTTAACGTATATGTTACAGGGCAAAATGTTTTTACGATTACCAATTATTCAGGTATGGACCCTGAAGTGAACGCATTCAGTCCAAACAGAGGAACTTCAGGTGCAGATAAATCTGTTTTTGGAATTGATTATGGAACCTATCCTCAGGTAAGAACATTTATCATCGGATTAAAAGCTAATTTCTAAACTATTTACAATGAAAATCAATAAAGCAATATATTATCTTTTTGGGGCGTCAATACTTATGACAAGTATTTCCTGTAATGATTTTTTAGATACGGAACCTATTACGGAAGATGCTGTTTCCATTGAAAATCCTTTAAATACAAAAGATGATGCAGATAAAAGAATGAATGCTATTTATACTGCCTTTGGAAATGAATATTGGCAGCTAGATTATTTCTTCAATGGAGATGCCCAAACAGAAGTTTCTTATGCTGGAGCAGACAATGTGCAGAATTTTCAGCAGGATGAATATCGTATTCTTTCTACCAATCCTAATATTGAAAGAGACTGGAAGTATTTGTATGGATTCATTAATAACTCGAATATGATCCTTAATTATGTGGATGAAATTAAGGATCCTGCTCTTACATCAGCAAGAAAAGCGGAAATGAAGTCTGAAGCAGCTATTTTCAGAGCGTTATATTATTTTCATGCTGTGCAGTTATGGGGAGAAGTTCCTCTGATCACCAAGGCTGTAATTGGGGTAAACGCAGATAATTTTGATGAGGTTTACAATCAGGTGTATCCGGCAAGAAAATCTGTTCAAGAAGTTTATGAACTGATTATCTCTGATCTGGAAAATGCTATTGCCAATGCCCCTGCAGAGAATGAAAAATATAGGGCCAATAAAAACCTTGCCTATGGATTACTGGCAAAGGCCTATGCTACTAAACCTAATCCGGATTGGGCCAAAGTAAAACAATATGCTTCCAATATTTCAGGGGTTAGTTTGCTTCCTATTTATGACCAACTTTTTGATGGAAACCACGAAGCAAATGCTGAATCTATCTTTGAAGCAGATGGAAATGCAGGAACGGTGTGGGCGTGGGGAGCATCTATGTTTTATGGAACAGACTGGAAGAAGTTTAATGTTCCCACAAATGATTTGGTGAAGACCTTTAATGATGAGGGAGATACTCAAAGACTTAATGCTACTGTCAAGTTTTCAGCGGTTTCATGGTCAGATAAATACTGGACGGACAACAGTCATTATCCTTTTATGTATAAGATGAGGAAAACAGATGGAACTCAAAACTTTTATATTCTTCGATATGCAGATATTATTTTGCTACAAGCAGAAGCTGCCGTAAAAATGGGGGATTTTACCGGAGCAGCAGCATATATTAATCAGGTAAGAGCAAGAGTAGGACTTACTCCTATTTCCATTTCCTCTGAAACGGATGGAATGCAAAAGGTCCTTAAAGAAAGAAAATTAGAACTGGCATTTGAAGGACACCGTTGGTTTGATCTGAAAAGAACCGGAACTACAATTTCAATTCTTTCCCAGCAAAAAGATGAAACCGGAAATGTGCTTCCATATGCATCGAACATTAACCAAAACAGATTGTTATGGCCAATTCCTCAGGGAAGAAGAGATAATAATCAAAACCTAACTCAAAACCCAGGTTACTAAACATGAAGTTTCACAACTTATATAGTTTCTTTAGAGGTGCCGCACTACTTAGTGGTGTGGCACTTTTTCCTTTATCGTGTACATCTGTTACTTCCAATAAAGGAAATGAAATCCAGTATTGGCTTACAAAAGGCGACGAAAGTATAAAATTACAAGCTCAGACTTCCGTCAGATTTATAAATAATACCAATAACTTTCAGAATATTGAAATTGACGATACCCAGAAGTTTCAATATGTTGACGGTTTTGGGTATACGTTGACGGGTGGAAGTGTTGAGGTAATCAATCGTTTGTCTCCGGCAAAAAGAAAAGCATTGCTTCATGAACTTTTTGGCAACGATAAAAACTCTATTTCGATCAGTTATTTAAGATTAAGCATAGGGGCTTCAGACCTTGATGGTGAAGTATTTTCCTATGATGATTTGCCTGAAGGACAGACTGATGCTTCTCTTTCAAAATTTAGTTTGGCAAAAGACAAAGCCTTAATATCGATGTTGAAGGAAATTCTGACCATCAATCCTCATATTAAAATCATCGCTGCTCCTTGGTCAGCTCCGGTTTGGATGAAAGATAACGGAAAGTCAAAAGGAGGAAGTTTAAAGCCTGAATTTTATGGAACCTATGCCAATTATTTTGTAAAGTATATTCAGGGAATGAAGAAAGAGGGGATTACCATTGATGCGATTACTCCTCAAAATGAACCTTTGCATCCTGGAAATAATCCAAGTTTGTATATGCCTTCTGATCAACAGAGAGATTTCATCAAAGGTCATTTAGGTCCCGTTTTTAAAACGAATAATATCAAAACCAAAATTGTTGTATACGACCACAATTGCAACAAACCTGAATATGCGCTTGACATTCTAAAAGATCCTGAAGCCTATCAATATGTAGACGGATCTGCCTTTCACCTATATGAAGGCGATATTTCAGCACTAAGTACCGTTCATGATGCTTTTCCTGATAAAAACTTATATTTTACAGAACAATGGACAGGTTCAAAAGGAACTTTTAACGAAGATCTGAACTGGCATACGAGAAATGTAATCATCGGTTCTATGAGAAACTGGAGCAAAACTGCCTTGGAATGGAACCTTGCTAACGATCCAAAATACGCACCCCATACAGATGGCGGCTGCACGGAATGTAAGGGAGCCATTACCATTTCTGATAGTGAAAACTTCACCAGAAATGTTGCTTACTACATCATAGCTCATGCCTCTAAATTTGTTCCTGCAGGCTCTCAGCGTATTGCTTCAACACAGACAAAATATTTATCAACAGCAGCTTTTAAGACTCCAACAGGGAAAACCGTTTTAATTGTTCAGAACGATAATAAAGCAGATGAAAATTTTAATATTAAATTTGCGGGGAAAACCGCTGCTGTAACCATTCCGGGGAGTTCAGCAGCCACATATATTTTTTAAATTAAAATCATGAGAAAACTAATCGTAAGTTGTTTTGTAGTAGGTATTGCTGTAAATGGTAATGCCCAGAATTATTGGAAAAAACATGAAGGAAAAACAGCTAAGGTAATTCTTACCCATTCTAAGGTTGATGAAAGAATGGCAGATAAAGGTCCTGTTAAATTTGAAAAATTTGGACAGCCAAAAGAAACAGAAGCCTGTATTTTTGTAGCACCTGATTTTAAATATCAAAAACTGATAGGAATTGGTGGGGCCATTACAGATGCATCGGCAGAAACATTTTACAAAATGCCAAAGAATAAGCAAAAAGAAATTCTGGATGCCTACTTTGGAAAAAATGGTTTGGGATATACTGTTGTTCGTACCAATATGAATTCTTGTGATTTCTCCAGCGATTCTTATACTTATGTAGAAGATAACGATACTTCCCTGAAAACATTCAACCTTGCCCATGATGAAAAGTACAAGATCCCTATGATTAAGGAGGCTCAAAAGGCAATAGGAAATAATTTTACATTCTATTTCTCACCCTGGAGCCCTCCAGCCTGGATGAAATCTAATAAAAGTTTATACAAGGGTGGAAGACTGGAAAATCAGTATTATCAGACTTGGGCAGATTATTACATTAAATTCATCAAAGAATATGAAAAAAGGGGAATTAATGTTTGGGGATTAACCGTTCAGAATGAACCTATGGCTACACAATCATGGGAATCTTGTATCTATACAGCCGAAGAAGAAGGAGAATTTCTGAAGAAGAATCTTGGGCCAACCCTTTGGAAAAATGGTTATAAAGATAAAAAAGTCATGATCTGGGATCACAACAGAGATCTGATTTACCAAAGAGCAACAACAACACTCAGCGATCCTGAAACGTCAAAGTATGCCCACGGAATTGGTTACCACTGGTATGAAACATGGAACAATAAAACCCAGCTTTTTGATAACCTTGCAGAAACCCACAGAGCCTTTCCGGATAAATTTCTGGCATTCACTGAAGGGTGTAAAGAACAGTTCAAAATGGATAAAATCTATGATGTAAGCCTAGGAGAACTGTATAGCAAGAATATGCTGAACGATTTTAATAAAGGAAATGCCCTCTGGACAGACTGGAACATCCTGTTAGATGAAACCGGAGGTCCGAACCACAAAGGAAACTTCTGTTTTGCCCCCATTATTGCGGATACCAAAACAGGAGAGGTATTTTATACCTATGAGTACTATTACATTGGACATGTTTCAAAATATATTAAGCCTAACGCGCAGAGAATAGGAAGCTCTTCCAACAGAGCTGCGCTTACATCTTCTGCTTTCATGAATGAAAACGGACAATTGGTTACTGTAATTATGAATGATTCAGATAATGATATTGAAACCAATCTTTGGATCGAGGGAATGGCTGCAAAGTTGAATGCACCTGCCCATTCTATACAGACTGTAATTTTATAGCATCATATTAATATTATTTTAAACAGAATCGGCGGCCTCTTTGAGGCCGCCGATTCAATTTTATAACGAATGATCTGTAATTAATTATTCCACATCATATCTGTTGATTACTTTCTGAGTAACTCCAGAGTTGCTGAAACCACCATCGTGGAATAGATTCTGCATTGTTACCATTTTGGTAAGATCAGAGAACATACTCACACAATAGTTAGCACAGTCTAGAGCTGTAGCATTTCCTAGTGGAGACATCTCTTCAGCATATCCAAGGAATCCTCCGAAACCTTTTACACCACTTCCTGCTGTAGTAGGAGTAGGAGACTGGGAAATTGTGTTTACACGTACTTTTCTTTCTCCCCAATAGTATCCGAAAGTTCTTGCAATGCTTTCAAGATATGCCTTGTTGTCAGACATATCATTGTAGTCAGGGAACGTTCTCTGAGCTGCAATATAAGTAAGAGCAAGGATGCTTCCCCATTCATTCATACAGTCTTTTTCCCAAGCCAGACGCATTACTTTGTGGAAAGATACAGAAGAAATATCCCAGCCTTTTTCTAACCAGTCGTAATTCATATCTGTATAGTGTTTCCCTTTTCTTACATTGACGGACATTCCTATAGAGTGTAAAATAAAGTCTATTTTACCAAATTTTGCAACAGCAGCATCAAAAAGTTTCTCAAGATCCTCCATAGAAGTTGCATCAGCAGCTATTACCTCAGACCCTGTCTTTTCAGCTAAAGCATTTAATTCTCCCATTCTCATAGCGATAGGAGCATTAGATAAGATAAACTCTGCGCCTTCCTCATGACATCTTTCAGCAACTTTCCATGCGATAGAATGTTCGTTAAGGGCTCCAAAAATAATTCCCTTCTTGCCTTTAAGTAAACCGTATGACATAATTTTTTAATGTTTATTGAAATACAAATGTAGCAATAATTGTGGTTATGACATAATAAAAATGGAGCCTTATCAATTATAAGACTCCATTTTCTTGAAAATATTTATATGACTGAAATTTTAATTGGTTTTCTTGTTCCATTCTGCCTTTACATCTTCTGCTGCATCCTTGGTTTTCTCCCAAGCCTCATCTGCTTTATCCTTAATGTCTTCCCAGGCATCTGATACATTAGCTTTTACCCTGTCTAGCCAATCCTCCTGACTTGCCTCCTCATCATTATTTCGTTTTTCATTAAGGTAATCCTTGGCCTTATCTGCCAATTCATTGATTTTCCATTTGGTGTTGTCTGCTGCATTCTGTAAAGAATTTTCTACATTATTTACTGCATTTTCCGCTTTGTTGTAATCTGAATTGTTCATAATACTATAAATTTTGTTTGGTATCATTAAATTAACAATAACCATTCCTAAAATCTGACAGCTCTGTTAAAATTTTCATAATCTTTTGTTATACTTTTTTAAATCAACCCTATCTTTATCTTACAAAATATGATAATTATGGAAAAAATACGTTGTGGATGGTGTGAAAAAGATGATCTGTACAGGAAATACCATGATGAAGAGTGGGGAAAACCTGTATATGATGATGAAACGATATTTGAATTCCTTATTCTTGAAAGCTTTCAAGCAGGATTGAGCTGGTATACCATTCTTTCCAAAAGAGAAAACTTTAGAACAGCTTTTGATCATTTTGATTATAGAAAAATGGCTGCTTATTCTGATATAAAAATAGAAGAGTTAATGAACAATGCGGGAATTATAAGAAACAGACTTAAAATACTGTCAGCAATCACTAATGCACAAAAATTTATGGAAGTGCAGACGGAGTTCGGTAGTTTCTCTAAATATATCTGGGGCTTTATAGGCGGAAAACCTGTCGACAACAAGCCTAAGGCATTATCCGAAGTTCCGGCAACCACAGAAATTTCTGATGCTATTTCCAAGGATTTGAAGAAAAGAGGATTTAAGTTTGTGGGCTCTACAGTTGTTTATGCACATATGCAGGCCACGGGTATGGTCAATGATCATATTGAAAGTTGTTTTGTAAGAAAATAATTGATGCTTTTTATTCAATTTATGGTGATGTTTTTTATTAATTATATAATTGTGTATTTCTGCCGTTAAATGGAATATTTCTTTAAAAGCTAATGGATAAAGGATTGTGTAACTTATTGAAGTTAAATAATTTTCAATGTATGGTGAGTAATTGATGTTTTAATCACTGTAGTGTGTTTTTAATTGTGAATTTGATAAAATAATTGCTAATTTATTGAAAATTCGTATCTTTGCACTCCGAAAAATATAGGTGATGCAAAGAAACTATAAATTATTACTCAATCTTCTCTTTTTACAGTGTACTCTTTTTGGGTATGCTCAGGTTGGGATTGGGTTATCTAGCCCTGACCGTTCAGCCATGCTTCATGTAAGCTCAAAAGATAAGGGAGTACTTCTTCCAAGCATTGCCTTAAATTCAATAACAGATAACGTTACAGTACCATCTCCTGCAGAGGGACTTATTGTTTGGAATAATGGGAGCGGAAGCTTACAGGATGCAGGTTTTTACTATTGGTTTGAATCTAAGTGGAATAAACTTTCTGACAATACAGGTAAAAATATTAATACCAATGATAATGTAACGGGTTGGAATACAATGGGTACCAACAGTGGTAATTATAACGGAACAAATACAAGTCTTTCTCTGGGAACAAATAGCATGGATGACCTTATTTTTAAGGTGAATTCTACAACAGCGGGTAGATTGGGGGTAGATAATTCGGTAAGTTTTGGGTCAGGCGCTAATGCCGGTCAGAACGGAATAGCCATTGGAAGTTCAAGCTCTGCATTTCAGGGGATATCCATTGGAAGTGCCGCAGCAGTTTCTGCCAATGATGCCCTTGCCATAGGGAATAAATCAACAGCAGGTGCTTTTAAGTCAACAGCAATTGGATACAATGCCCAGACCAGTAAAAATGAATCGACTGCAATTGGAAATAATGCTTCGGCTGGAGGATTCCAATCTATAGCACTGGGGTATAATGCAAAGACAAATACAAACAGTGAAACAGCTTTAGGGTATAATGCTGTTACAAATAAACAAAACTCTACTGCCGTAGGTTCTGGAGCTAATGCCTTGGGACAATATTCTACTGCAATAGGATATGGGGCAACCACTTCACAGATCAATGCTATTGTTTTAGGGAATAATAGTGCTAATGTAGGGATTGGAACTGATGCTCCAAACACTTCCGCAAAACTGGATGTAAGCGGACAATATAAACTTGGAGAAAAAGGTAGTATACAGAAAAATCAGATTACTTTTGAAGTATGGCCGGGGGTATCAATCAATAATTTGCCTCCCGGAAAGTCTACAACATTGGAAATAGCTATTCCTGCAGGGTTTCAACCAGGTTCTACAAGAGCAGTTGTTGTTGTCTCTCCGGCTGGAGATTTTGCTGGTAACTCAACATTTTCAATATCTAATCCAAGGATGACTTCAACGTCCGGTATTATCGTTAATCTTACCAATATTTCAGGAAATGCAAACAGCCTATACTCTGGTCATTTTTATGTAATGATTAATGAATTTTAATTGATAATAATAAGTTTTTATTATAGTTGATATGGTGTTAAGGCTTCCCTTTGGAAGCCTTTTTTATATGAAATTTAGGAGAAATTAAAAGAATTGTCTTTTTAAACGTAATATTATTTTAGCATTAATGCGAGAAAGCCCCAAATAAGCCCCACTATACACTGAAAGAGCATAAATGAAACAGGGATCATAATGCTTCTGAAAATTAAAGAGGCTTTGGAATAACCGGATTGAGAGAAAAACTGAGAATAGAACCATATTCCATATCCAAGACTAAATAGGCAGAATCCTGTAAAATAAATACTGACAAGGGTAGGTGTACTTTTGAAAAATAATGCAATAACAGTAAGTACTATTGATGCAATCATTTCGGCAGCCGTTTTATAGGAATTGAGTACAAGGTGCTCAGAATAATTAAATTCAGCTTTTCTAAACCATATATAACTGAAAAAAGAATTAAAGGGTATGGAAAGTAAAAGAAAAAATTTAAGATAGGAGGTTACCAGATTTTCAAAAGAATCCACAGAGGCTTTCCCCTCTTCAGAAACCAAAGAACTGTACTCTATGGTGGAATAATGTGAAAGTACTGCGGATATGGTAGCTGTTAAGAGTAGTAAGGTGATGAAATTAAAATAATTGACCCTTTTTCCCAGAATATACTCACGTACACTGTTTCCGGGTCTTGTAAATAATTCTTTTACAGTAAACAAAATACCTTTATCTACATGCCATACCCCATGGA
The DNA here is from genome assembly GCF_046535285.1 of Chryseobacterium sp. SIMBA_028. Taxonomy (NCBI): domain Bacteria; kingdom Pseudomonadati; phylum Bacteroidota; class Flavobacteriia; order Flavobacteriales; family Weeksellaceae; genus Chryseobacterium; species Chryseobacterium sp. SIMBA_028. Next base: position 151,957 of record NZ_JAWRWZ010000008.1, read on the forward strand.
TAAGATCATGCTCTATAAAATGCTTTAAGGAATACCTGTGAGTACTGGATTTTTGGCCGCAGCTGCTACAGAATTTTGTAGAGACAGGCTGGCTGCAGTTTAAACATTTATCGTACATGTTATAAGAACTTTTTAATTAGCCTTTCTCGACTGAATTTCTTTACGTACGCTTTGCCAGCTATTTCTTATGATCAGATATAGTGGAATAAAGGCCAGTGGGAGCGTAGTAATGGCACTGAAGCCTTTTTTTGTGGTAGCATACATGGCTGCACCCACCATTATCCCCAGAAGAATAGAAAAGAAAAGATGGATCGCAGAGCGTTTTTTTTCTTCTTGGGTTAATTCATCAATGGATAGATCAGATAGTTTTGTACTTTTCATGTTTAATAGTTAGTTCTTTTGCTAAATTAACAAAAAATATAAACCGAAAAATTGATTCCGGTAAAAAAAGTGACAATAGGAGTAAATATACCCTAAAGTGTAGTGATGTATTATATGGTATAATTCCCATTCTGATCAGTTCTTTATTGAAAATAATATTGTAAACAAAAATATTGTGCACAAAATAAATTAAGTATTTTTGACACATTAAAAAAGAGCTTATGATTACGCTTTCGGAGCATTTGTGTTTTAAAACCTATGTCGTCTCAAGACATATGACCGGTTTATATAAACCCTATCTGGATAAAATATCCTTAACATATCCTCAATATCTGGTTATGCTGATATTATGGGAAAATGGAGGAATGAATATAGGGAAGATTGGTGAATATCTTCATCTGGACAATGGAACACTAACTCCTTTACTAAAGCGTATGGAAAAAAATGGGCTTCTAAGCAGAACACGAAGCATAGATGATGAAAGAGTAGTGCTTATTGACCTTACAATGGATGGGAAACTTCTTAAAGATAAGGCTAAACATATTCCGGAGGCTGTTCAAATGTGCTTTCATCTTGATGAAGAAAAGAAGAAACACTTAAAATCTGTTCTGGACGAAATATTATCAACACAATCTACCTCTAAAATATGAAGAAAATAGGAATCATAGGATATGGATGGCTGGGAGCAAGAATTGCTGCCGCTATGTCTGATAAGTATACAATTTATTCTACCGTAACCACACAGGACAAGGCTGATGAACTGAATACCCAAGGACTGAATGCTGTAGTGGCAAGTTTTGCAGATTATCAATTGAAAGATCCAATTCCACAATGGGGTGAGATAAAAAACATGGATGCTCTAATAATTACCATTCCGGTTTCAGAAAAAAGTTGCTGTGTAAGTTCTTTATACAACAGAATTCAGAACTTGTCTTCCTTTATTGGAGATTATAAAGGACAATTATTTTTAATGAGTTCTACCGGTGTTTATCCGGACTTGTCACAAGAGTTTACAGAAGAAGACCTGCCTTGGGAAAAGGTTTCAGGAGAACGAATGGTTAGAAATAAGTATCCACAGACCAATATTTTAAGATTAAGTGGATTGATGGGAGATAACAGGCTTTTAAAAAACTATAAGGTGAGCAATCTAGACTTTGCCGTAAATCACATCCATTATGCTGATATTATCGGAATTCTCCTAAAGATGATTGAAACAGGTGCAGAAGCCAAACTTTATAATGTAACAGCTCCAATTCACCCTGCAAAATTGCAAGTGATAAATGCACAGAAAAGTATTCAGGATACAACAGAGAAAGCAACAGAACTAAAAGGAAAGATAATTTTGTCTTCTAAGCTAATTTCAGAACTGGACTATGTTTTTCAATATCCTGATCCTCGGGAATTTCATCAATAAAATGTTGTATAATCCACAAAATCTACGAGAGAAAACATTCAATAGAAATGGGCTTTTCCCCGCTCAATCCATACAACTGCAAAATCCATTGGCTTTGGCCAAAACCTACAAAAAAAAGCCTTCGAAAATCAATTCGAAGGCTTGTATTTTAAGATGAGAATTAACCCAATATCTATTTAATAATTCTATCAAGTACCCAAGTGATCAGGTTCTTTTCAGAAGCGTGGTGATCTGCAGAGAACTCTCCACGTCTTCTATTGGCGATTACGTTGTTTACAGTAATAGCCTTGTGTCCTAATAATTTTGAAAGTGCATAAATAGCAGAGGTTTCCATTTCAAAGTTGGTAATTCCAAGATCGTTTAATGTTTCAAGGAATTGATCATCCACTGCCTTTAGACGAAGCTGTCTTCCCTGTGGAGCATAGAACCCTGGGAATGTAGCTGTATTTCCGTGGTATTTGGCATCCTTATAGTATTCACCCATTTCTTCTGCCCAGTCTGAGAAATAAAGCATTGGCTTGATTCTTTCGTAAGGGAATTTTTCCAGAAAGTTCTTAGAAAATTCATTCTCGAAGTTGTAATCCTGATAGAAGTGCATCAATCCGTCTAATCCTACTACATTTTGGGTAACAAGCATATTGTCAACCTGTACATCAGGATTCACACTGCCACATGTTCCCATACGGAATAATTCAAGGGCTTTATGTTCAGTTTTAAACTCTTTGTTTTGAAGATCGATGTTTACAAGGGCATCAAGCTCGTTCATCACGATATCAATGTTTTCAGTTCCGATACCTGTAGACATTACCGTAATTCTTTCGCCACGAAGTGTTCCTGTGTGCGTATAGAATTCTCTTTTGTTTTTTTTGATTTCTACAGTATCAAAATATTTTGAAACCTTTGCCACTCTGTCCGGATCACCCACAAGGATGATTTTATCAGCAATATCTTCAGGTAAAAGATTCAAGTGGTATACACTTCCGTCTTCATTCAGAACAAGTTCTGAAGCAGCAAGTTTGTTTAGCATAATTTATATTTTTTTGTTTTAATTAATGAAAATTGCTTCTTTATAAGGAGAAGCCATAAGTTGATATATAGAGTCGTATTCTTCTACAATTCTTTTTTGGCCATTCATCACTTCATATACGGTAACAACCGTTTTTTCAATATTCTTAGGGTCTTTCCTCTGTGAAGTTATTTCGTAGAAATGGTCTTCTTTTTTAAGAACAGATACAAGCTCTTCTTTAGTAGAATTATTAGATTGCATCATCCCAGGGAATTCTAATACAATATCTTTAAGGTCGGTATAGGTTTTATAAGGTTGGATAATTCCGTTGGAGTAAACATATACATTCGGGATATTCTTATCTTTTTCCAAGCGGATCAGATAATAATCATTTCCTTTTTTCTCTGCATAAACAGCCATTTCCTGCGTCTTGGCGGGTTGTTTTTCCGCTTGCTTTTTCTTTTGTGAAAATGCAGTAATAGAAAGGAAACTTGCTGCAACAGCAAACAATAGCTTTGTTTTCATAATCCTATTTTAGTTTTGATGTGTTGAATTTAATTAAAAATATCCTCTCCCAATAACCTCTCCCCATTATTTTGACGGTATTTCAGAATAAACCGGCCTTGTAAGAATAATGAATTTGATTTCGGGGTTTAAAATTAGTAAAAAATATTGTATCAGAAATATAAACATTATTTAATCTGCTATTAAAACTGAGATAACATGCAATTAATAGCTTTGCCGCTAAAAATTAATGAGATCTTATCCACTGCTTGTAGTTATCTTTCTTATAGGATTTGCAGTAATGTCCTTTAACCCGGTTTATAAAGGAGAAAAAAGTGAAAATACTTTTGTGAATAAAGGTTTATCCGATTTTAAGGGTAAACTTGAACAATTGAAATCCGATGTTCATCTATTCTCAGAAGACCGCATTTCCCTTGAAGAATTACAAAAGTCCCTTAGCAGTACAAGAAACTCATTTAAGGAAATAGAATTCTATATTGCCTACCATTATCCTGAGTTTACAAAGACGCATTTAAATGCTGCGCCCTTATTCCACATTGAGGCTGCAGGTACATCCGCTTATACCCTTCCCCCGGAAGGGTTACAGGTTTTGGATGAATTGATATTTTCGGAGGAAGCCGGAGAAGAAAAAGAAAAAATCAAAACAATCACAGATTTTTTATACAACAGTTATTCAAGTTTTTATCTGAGTACCATAAAAAATGGATTGAGTAAAGGAAATAATAAAACATTGCCGTTGCGTATAGAGCTTATCAGAATTTATAGTCTGGGTGTAACCGGTTTTGATACGCCGGGCTCCCTGAATATTTCAGAAGAAGCCAGCCATGCACTTTCGGGAATTCAAAAATATATCAGTGATGATCCTTATTTTAAAAATTATAATACTCAAAAGGCCAATCAGACACTTTTGGAAGCAGTAAACTATCTTTCAAGAAATAAGGATTTTGAAACCTTTGACAGAATTGAATTTTATAAAAAATATATCCAGCCTTTGTACGAAGAACTGGGGAAATGGGATGGCAAAACTGATGATTTGAAAGAATTCTCCGGTTGGAATGTCAATAATAAAAACCTTTTCAGTAGTGATTTTTTAGATCCGTATTTTTATACTTTATTGAAATCTTCAGAGGATAACCAAGACCTTCGTAACCTTGGAAAATCAATTTTCTATGATGGAAATCTAAGTGGTAACGGAAAAATGAGCTGTGCCACCTGTCATCTTCCGGAAAATGCCTTTACAGATCTTAAAGCCAAGTCACAAAGTAATGTGGAGGGAAAGACTGTACTGAGAAATTCACCATCACTGTACAATGCTGTTTTTGCCAAGAGATTTTTCTATGATCTCCGTGCTTTTTATCTTGAACAACAAGCGGAACACGTAATTTATAATGAAGAAGAATTCAATACAAGCTACGAAAGTATCATTCAGAAGCTAAAAACTAAACCTGAATATAGGAAAGCTTTTCGTTCCGCCTTTAAAGATGGAAAGATCAATAAAGAGAATTTTTCAAAGGCTCTAAGTTCTTATGTGGCTTCTTTGTATTCTTTTGATAGCGATTTTGATCGTTTTATGAGGAATGAAAAGGAGGTTTCAGATGATGTGAAAAAAGGATTCAATTTGTTTATGGGAAAAGCGAGTTGTGCAACCTGTCATTTTGCACCTCATTTTTCAGGATTGGTGCCTCCGTTCTTTAATGAAAATGAATCTGAGGTTCTGGGGGTGACAGCAAAACCCATCAAGCAGCTTCCTGTTGAGCTTGATCAGGATCTTGGAAGAGGAAAGAGTTCTGTGAAAAAGGAAAAATCATGGATTTATGATTATTCATTCAAAACGGTTACCGTAAGAAATATAGCCCTTACAAAACCATATTTTCATAACGGAGCTTTTAATACGCTGGAAGAAGTTCTTGATTTCTATAATGAAGGAGGAGGAGAAGGATTGGGGTTAAAGATGAAAAACCAGACGCTTGCCCCGGATAAACTAAATCTTACCCCAACAGAAATCAATCAGATCATCACCTTTTTGAATGCCCTTACAGATGTGAGTAAAGCGAAATAACACAAGCATTATATAAACAGGAGGTTTAAGGTTTTATGGTATTAAAGAAAGTATTCTTATTATCCCTAAAACCTCAAACCTCTTTTTCATTGATAATAATCACTCCAATTCGAATTAACAAAAAATTAATCTCCTTAACATTAGGTTTCAAATTAATTAATATTCTCCCAATTATATTTAAAGTCCTATTAACAGATAGAAAGCCTTTTAAAAATAGTTTTGCAACGTCTAATAAATCAAAATTAAAATGAAGAAAAAACTACTAACAATTGGAATGTTGGCTTTACTTGCCGGTACTACCATTCAGGCGCAGACTTTTATCTTTAATAAGAATGCATCTTGGAGCTATAAAGACAACAACCAGGCACAACCCAACGACTGGAAGTCTAAAACGTATGATATTTCAACTTGGGCGGTTGGAAACGGACCTTTGGGATATGGAGATCCTGTTACTACTACCATTGCTTCAGGCCTTACTACAGCTTATTTTGCTAAAGATATTACTGTAGATCTTGCAACACTGTCAGACAATGTAGAACTTGGTGTAATGAGAGATGATGGTATTGTGGTTTACCTTAATGGAGAAGAAGTGGTAAGGGATAATATGCCTGCCGGAACTATTACGTTCAATACTTTCTCCAGTACAACCATTGATGGTGCTGCAGAGAGTGTTTATAATATCTTCTCTATTCCAAAATCAAAATTTGTAAACGGAGTCAACAGAATCTCTGTTGAATTGCATAACAGAAGTGCTACCAGTTCTGACCTTAGAATTGATGCCTACCTGAAAACTACAACCAATACAACAACACCTGTTGTATGCAATGGTTCTCATATTAGCTGTTTTACATCTATTGTTCCTACAGCACAAACCAATAAGCTTATCATTCCTACAGGACACAAGTATCAGCTTATTTTAAAAGAAGGAGATAGCTATACCGAGGGGGGTGGATTAGTAGGAGGACAAAATGACTTTACCGCTTATGTTGCCAAGGCAGGAAGCAGTTCAAACGGATTCCTTTCTGTAAACCATGAAACAAATCCGGGTGGTGTAACTATGGCGGAAGTTAATTATAATGCAACTACAAAACTTTGGCAGCTGACAAGATCAAGAGCGGTAAGTTTTTCAGATCCTAGCCTGGTGCAGACTATCAGAAACTGTTCAGGAGGAGTTACTCCTTGGGGAACTGTAGTTACAGCAGAAGAATCGGTTACATCCAATGACATCAACGGAGACGGTTATAAGGATTATGGATGGTTAGTAGAAATTGATCCTGCAACAGCACAGGTTGTGTCTAAGAATACAAACGGTTCCAAAGGGAAGCTTTGGCAGATGGGAATCATGAACCATGAAAACGTAGTAATCAATAATGCAGGAACTACAGCATACTACGGTGAAGATGGTGGGACTCACATGGTGTACAAATATGTAATGGATACTCCTAACAACCTTTCTTCAGGAAACCTTTATGTACTGAAATTAGATCAGGGGTTAACTGCTGCAGGTGATCCGATAGGTACCACAGCAACATGGGTTCAGGTTCCTAATAAAGAGCAGGCAGACCAAAACAATACAGCAAACCTTGCCTTTTCTGTTGGAGGAACGAAGTTTAATGGAGTAGAAGACGTAGATATCAGTCCGGTGGATGGTAGAATTTACTTTACAGCAAAAGGATTAGACAGAGTCTATCGTTTACAGGATAACGGAACTACAGCTTCGCAGGTAGAAACTTTTGTAGGCGGTGGCTCTACAGTATATTCATTCGATACCCCTCAGGGAACAAAGTCTGAAGCCTGGGGAGACGGAAATGATAACCTTACTTTTGATGAACTAGGAAATCTTTGGGTACTTCAGGATGGTGGTAAAAACTATATCTGGGTAATTGCTCCGGATCATACGCAGGCCAATCCAAAAGTAAGATTGTTTGCTTCTATGCCGGCAGGATCTGAGCCTACAGGATTAACCTTTACACCAGATCATAAATTCGGATTCTTCTCAATCCAGCATCCGGACTCTACCATCTCTACAGATGTTGATGCAACAGGAAATGTAATTGATTATAGAGGAAAGTCTGCAACCATTGTTATTGCACTTAAAGAAAACTTAGGAATCGAGGGTGGCTTAGGTACTATCGAAACCAAAAACACTGAAAATACAGTAACCGTAGCACCAAACCCTACTTCAGGTATTGTAAAAATCAATTCACCGAAAGGTCTGAAAGATATCTCAGTAACCGCTTACAGTATGGACGGTAAAATTGTTTATACGAAGAAGTTCAATGGTACAAACAAGGCATTAGACCTTGATTTTACACAGCAGCTGGAAGGATCTCGTGTTTTAATTTTAAATATTGAGGCAGAAGGAGGTTTCCAAAAAACGGTAAAACTTTTAAAGAAGTAAATTATTAATAATCCCTGTCTGCCAATAACAAAAGTTAGCGGCAGACATTTTCTGTTTATGAAAAAGCTATTCCTACTTATTTCCATCTTGTCGCTTTCTCAGGTTCATGCTCAGATTGATCCTGTTAAGTATCCTACATTTACCAATATTGATGATGCCCTGAAAAGTAAAAAAACAGTTTACAGCATGAGCTTTAGAGAAAAAGGGTTGTTCAATCTTCCGCCTCAGCTTATAAAACTAGACTCTATTTTCTTTTTAAATATCATGGCCAATAAATTAGAGAAAATGGATCAGGAACTATTTGCATTAAAAGAGCTTGAGATTTTGAACGTGAATGAAAACAGCATTAAGTATATCCCAGATGAAATAAGTAAACTTGAAAAGCTAACGACATTCTCAATGAATCTGAACAGCTTGACAAGCATTAATCCTAATCTTGCAAAACTTCAGAAGCTAAAAGTTGTTCATTTCGATGCCAATAACCTGAATGTTTTTCCTGAAGCTCTAATGGAAATTCCAGCCTTGGAAGAGATCAATCTTCAGGGAAACCAAATCAGTTTCATTGCCAACAGACTTGATCAGATCAAAAACCTGAAATTCCTAAATCTTGCGGATAATCAGATTAATGATATGGGGAATCTTTCTTTTCCTAAAAATCTAAAATATCTTGAACTGCAGCAAAATGCAATAGTTAAACTTCCGGAAAACCTTTTTAAAGCTCAGGAACTTGAATTTTTGAATGTAAGTGGTAATAATATCAAAGAAATTTCATCCCGAATAAAAGGACTAAAGAAGATGGTAAGTATGAATTTAGCCAACAACAACCTAAAAGAAATTCCTGTAGAAATCAGTCAGCTTAAAAAATTAAAAACCTTGATTCTTACAGGAAATCCTATGGAAAAATCTAAAATTGAAAAACTTAAAACCTTATTGCCGGAAACCCAGGTTTATTTCTAAACCTATCCGCCAACACGTTTGGTTTTATAACCCATATCTTTAAGGATAGTCATTATTTTATCACGATTGTCCCCTTGAATGATAATCGTTCCATCCTTCTCAGAACCGCCTATTCCTAAGGTGGTTTTTATTTTTTTAGAGATTTTTTTTAGCTCATCTTCACTGCTTTCCCATCCTTCAATAATGGTTACAGGCTTTCCATTTCTGCCCTTTTTCTCAAACTTGCATACCAAGGCATCCTTTTGCTTGAATTCTTCTTCAGGCATTTCAAAATCCTGCTCCTCATGTGTAGGAAAAAGATTCTTCAGTTGGTCACGTAAATCCATACCGCAAAATTAAAAAGATTTTACGAATTTATAGAGGGAAATCTTTGTGAAATTTAGAGGTTTTTTTCAATGATGAGGTTTTAAATTTTTTTTAGGAAAATATGTTGAAGTTTTTCATATTTTTGGACCTTATTATAACCTTAAAAACTAATATGAAAGTCAACTTTGCTGTTGCTGTTTTGCTTCTCACTTTTGGGATAACCAATGCCCAAACCGGTTTTTCCAATGATCCTTTAAATGCTGTTTTTGAAACAAAGGATACCCATAATTTCTGGAAAGCATTCGATAAAATGGAAACCTCAAAGGAAAATCCCTTTGTAGATTATATGCAAAATGGTTCTGCCGGGGTAAAAGGTTTTACGAATAACAGGATTATCAATGCCGATTCATTATTTACAATGGTAAAAAGGAGAAAGGAGGATTATCTTAAAAGTCGTAATGTTCTGGCTGGTATCAATCAAAAGGAAAAAAGAATCAGAGCTATTTATACCGCATTGAAGTATTGGAATCCTGAAGCTAAATTTCCGCCAGTTTATTTTGTATATGGAAGATTCAATTCAGGTGGCACCATTTCTAAGGACGGAATTATCATCGGAACAGAAAAACTGAACAATCTGGATGGTATTGTATCACTTATTGCCCATGAATTGATCCATTATCAACAGGATAATAAAGGAAAGGATATCTTAATAAAATATGCTATAAAGGAGGGAAGTGCAGATTTTATCAGTGAGTTGATCTCCGGGGAGACCATTAATACCAGTACTCCTTATTATCAGTATGGTGAGGCTCATTCCGACAAATTATATAGAGAATTTGTGACTGCTTTAAAAACGGCTGATTCTACAGACTGGCTCTACGGAACAAGTAAAAAAGATGACCGCCCCAATGACCTTGGATATTGGATGGGATATAAGATTACAGAAGCTTATTTCAATAAACAGACTGATAAGCATAAAGCCATCCATGATATTCTAAATGTCACAGATCCTTTGATGTTCTTAAAGGAAAGTGGCTTTTTAGATCAATATATCAAAGAGTATACAAAGAAGAATAATATGAAATTTGATGACTTTTTTAAAGAACAGTTATAAGTGATTATATAAGATCTGCATTATCAACGTAATCAGCGAGAAAATAAATTAAAGTTATTCTATAGATCATCATCAGAGCCACTCAAAATACAAGATCATACAATCAATATTTTATAGAATTCTATTTTGTGAAAGGTATATACTATTGATTATGAGAAGTAAATGAAATTAAGGATTTCAAATTCTTCTATTCATCGGAAATTAGGTAAATTTGTATACTAAAGTTTTACAAAATGTCAAAAAAAGCAATATTAGCAATTCTTGACGGATGGGGATTGGGAACAAACCCGGACGTTTCTGCCATAGACAAAGCAAATACACCATTCATAGACAGCTGTTACAAAAAATTTCCACACACTACCCTTGAAGCAAGTGGTTTAGCTGTTGGCCTTCCAGTAGGACAAATGGGAAATTCTGAAGTAGGACACATGAATCTTGGAGCTGGAAGAGTAGTTTATCAAAACTTGGTAAAACTGAATATGGCTGTTGAAAACGGAACCCTCGGTCAGGAAAAAGTCATTCAGGATGCTTTTGAATACGCTAAAAAAGAAAATAAAAAAGTACATTTCATAGGATTGGTATCCAATGGAGGGGTACACTCACATATCAATCACCTAAAAGGGTTATTAACTGCTGCAAAGGAGTTCGGTTTAAATGAAAATGTCTTTGTACATGCATTTACAGACGGAAGAGACTGTGATCCACATTCAGGATTAGGGCTCATTGAAGAACTTCAGAATCATATGGAAGCCACCACCGGAAAACTCGCAACGGTTGTGGGAAGATATTTCGCAATGGACAGAGATAAAAGATGGGAGCGTGTAAAATTGGCCTACGATGCCCTTGTGGAAGGAGTAGGATTTGAAACAACAAATGCGCTGGCTGCCATTAAGGATTCATACGAAAATAATGTAACCGACGAGTTCCTGAAACCAATTATCTTGGTTAATACCACTGAAACCGGAAATGTTGTTCCCGTAGCAAAAATCATAGACAATGATGTGGTGATTAGCTTCAACTTCCGTACAGACAGAGGTAGAGAGATCACAGAAGTTCTTTCTCAAAAGGATTTTCCGGAATATTCTATGAAGAAATTAAACCTTTATTATATTACTTTGACCAACTATGATAAGACCTATCAAAATGTTCAGGTTGTTTTTGATGAAAATGTTTTAGAGGAGACTATGGGTGAAGTTCTTGAGAAAAACAACAGAACTCAGATCAGAATTGCTGAAACAGAAAAATATCCACACGTTACTTTTTTCTTTTCAGGAGGAAGAGAGGAAGAATTTAAAGGAGAAAAAAGGCTATTATGTCCAAGTCCTAAGGATGTTCCTACCTATGATTTAAAACCGGAAATGTCAGCATATGATATCACCAATGCCATTGTACCGGAATTGGAGCAGGGGACAGCTGATTTTGTTTGTCTAAACTTTGCCAATACAGATATGGTAGGGCATACAGGTGTTTTTGAAGCCGCTGTAAAAGCAGCAGAGACTGTAGATCAATGTATCGAAAAAGTAGCAACTGCAGCCTATGAAAACGGATATGCAGTATTTATTTTGGCTGATCACGGAAACTCTGATGTAATGCTAAATCCGGATGGAACTCCTAACACACAGCACTCTACCAATCTGGTGCCTTTTATTGTAATGGATAAAGACAAAACATGGAGCCTAAAACCAGGAAAACTGGGTGATGTAGCGCCTACTATCCTAAAGGTAATGGGAGTAGAAATACCAAATGCCATGACTGGAGATATTTTAGTTAGCTAAAATTCAATAATAATCATAAAAAAATGCCGTTATAATCATATATCGGCATTTTTTTATGATTTATGTCAGATAAGGTATGACTTGCATACTTTATTATGCGTTAAATAATAAATAAATCCTATCTTTGTTAATTAAAAACTGAATAGTAAAATGTATCAAAAGCTTGTTAGGAAAGAAGTAATGGGAATATTGGAAAAGGAAGTGGGTTCTTTTCTTGATAAATTTTTAACGCCAATTGAAAAGATATGGCAGCCTTCTGATTACCTGCCAGATCCTTCAAGCGATGATTTTAAACATGATTTAGAAGAGATTCAGACTTTTGCCCGTGAGATGCCGTATGATTTGTTTGTAACATTAATCGGCGATTGTATTACTGAAGAAGCTCTTCCATCCTATGAGTCTTGGCTAATGGGAGTGGATGGAGTAAATCAGGAAGAAAAAGTAGGCTGGGCAAACTGGGTGAGAGCCTGGACAGCTGAAGAAAACAGACATGGAGATTTATTAAATAAGTACCTATATCTGTGTGGAAGAGTAAATATGAGAGAAGTTGAGATCACTACTCAGTATCTGATCAATGATGGCTTCGACCTTGGTACAAGTATGGATCCGTACAGAAACTTTATTTATACAAGTTTCCAGGAAACGGCAACCAATATCTCTCACAGAAGAGTTGGAACATTGGCTAAACAGTCCGGAAACGGAAAATTAGCTAAAATGTGTGGAGTGATTGCTGCTGATGAAGCAAGACACGCTAAAGCTTACAAACATTTCGTAGCTAAAATCCTTGAAATAGACCCATCGGAAATGATCCTTGCGTTTGAAGACATGATGCGTAAGAAGATTGTAATGCCAGCTCACCTGATGAGACAATCAGGACAGAAAGCAGGAGAACTTTGGGGACATTTCTCAGATGCTGCACAAAGATGTATGGTATACACCGGTCATGATTATATTAATATTATGAAAGATCTTCTTGATGAATGGAAGATTGAACACGTAAAAGGCCTTTCAGAAAAAGCAGAAAAAGCTCAGGAATACCTGATGAAACTTCCTGCAAGACTACAGAAGATTACTGATAGAGTTTCTACACCAGATCTTCAGTTCCAGTTTAACTGGGTAAAGAGCTAGTAGAACCATATTATTATTTAAATTATAAAACTATTGAGTGCCTTTCTTTTTGGCACTCTTTTTTATTTCTTATCTTTGCAAAGCTAAAAAAAGAACAAAATGTTAAATAATAAAAAGATTGCTGTTGACTTTGACGGAACTGTTGTGGATGATGCTTATCCGGCAATTGGAAAACCGAAGATTTTCGCTTTTGAAACTTTAAAAAGGCTTCAGGCAGAAGGATTCAGACTTATTCTTTGGACATATAGACACGGAAAAACGTTAGATGAAGCTGTAGAATTCTGCAAAAAGAACGGGATAGAATTTTATGCGGTAAACTCAAGTTTCGAAGGAGAAGTTTTTGATCCTGAAAATCAATCCAGAAAATTGGATGCAGACTGGTTCATCGATGATAGAAACATAGGTGGATTTCCAGGATGGGGCGAAATCTATAATATCATTCAGGAAAGAATAGAATTCCGTGTAGAAGGAAAAGAAGTTCTTGCCTATTCAAAACTTAAAAAAGAAAAGAAAAAAGGACTTTTCTGGTAAGAAAAAATATAACAATCTAGCAGTGTACCAATTCATCAATCAATATTGCTACACTGATACATTAATACATTGGTAAATTAATACAATGATTCAATTAAAAACAATAGACGAACTGCGTCTGATGAAGGAGAGCGCCCGATTGGTTTCTAAAACCTTGGGAATGTTGGCAAAGGAAATAAAACCGGGAATTAACACATTATATTTGGATAAACTAGCTCATGATTTTATCAAAGATCACGGTGCTGAACCTGCTTTCTTAGGATATGGAGGCTTTCCAAACTCTCTGTGTATTTCTCCCAATGAGCAGGTAGTTCATGGTTTCCCAAACAATGAGGTTGTAAAAGAAGGAGACGTTCTTTCTGTAGACTGTGGTGTTATTCTTAACGGGTTTGTAGGAGATCATGCTTACACCTTCGAAATTGGTGAAGTAAAACCAGAGGTGAAAAAACTATTACAGGTTGCTAAAGAATCTCTTTATAAAGGAATTGAGCAATGTATCAGAGGAAAGAGAATCGGAGATATTTCCCATGCGATCCAGGCACATTGTGAAAAAGAAGGATATGGAGTGGTAAGAGAACTTGTAGGACATGGCTTAGGAAGAAAAATGCACGAAGATCCACAAGTGCCTAATTATGGTAAACAAGGAAGCGGAAAAGTAATCAAGGACGGGTTGGCAATTGCCATCGAGCCTATGATTAACCTTGGAACTGAAAAGGTGAAATTCCATAGTGATGGCTGGACAGTAACAACTTTGGATGACCTGCCGTCTGCTCACTTTGAACATGACGTAGCAGTAATTAACGGTAAGCCGGTATTGCTTTCAACATTTGATTATGTATACGAAGCCCTTGGGATTGTAAGTGACGAAGAAAAGCCTTTCCAACTGGATTTTTAATGAAGAAGATAACTAAGCTTTTACTGAATAAAATTCCACGTCCGATGCTGATTAAAATAAGCATCTGGGCAAGACCGCTTATTTATCAGTTTTTTAAAGGAGATACATTTTATGATCCCATTGATGGAAGGTCATACCGGAAATTTCTGCCTTACGGATACGGAAAACAAAGGGAAAATGCCCTTTCTCCGGGTACCCTGAGCTTGGAGAGACACCGCCAGATGTGGTTGTATCTTCAAAATGAAACCGATTTCTTTATTAAAAGCTATAAAGTTCTGCATATTGCTCCCGAACAAGAATTTTTAAGGAAATTCAAGAGGATGAGTAACCTGAACTATATTTCTGCTGACTTATATTCGCCGATTGTAGATGTAAAAGCTGATATTTTGGATCTACCTTTCGAAAATGAAAGCTTTGATATTGTTTTCTGTAACCATGTTTTGGAACATATTGAAGATGATGCAAAAGCAATCAGTGAATTATATAGAGTAATGAAACCTGGCGGTTGGGGAATTCTTCAGGTTCCGATGAGAAATTCATTGGAAAAGACCTATGAAGATTCTACCATAAAAGATCCAAAGGAGCGTCAAAAGCATTTCGGACAATATGATCATGTTCGTTGGTACGGGATGGATTATTTCGACCGTTTAAGAAAAGCAGGTTTCGAAACAGAACCTAATTTCTACTCTCAGAAATTTTCAGAAGAAGAAATAAAAAAATACGGGTTGAGAAGCAACGAGATTCTTCCTGTGGTTTTCAAAAAATAATACAGCACTACGCTGAAAAAATAAAACCGTCTTCATTAACGAAGACGGTTTTATTTTTAAACTAGATAGAAATTATTTTTACAGTTCCTGCTTCTTAGTGAGAAGAAACCGCTTTTAATCCGATTACTGAACCAATTAAGGTGATGATAAAGAATACTCTCCAGAAACTTACCGGATCTTTAAAGAAAAAGATTCCCATTAAGACAGTTCCTACTACTCCAATTCCTGTCCATACAGCGTAAGCTGTACCGATAGGTAATGTGTGAGTTGCTTTGATAAGCAAAAGCATGCTTATAGTCATCGTTATCAGGAAGCCTGTGTACCAAAGATACATCTCTGTTCCTGATGTCTCTTTTGCCTTTCCTAGACATGAAGCGAAGGCAACTTCAAATAATCCTGCGATAACTAATATGATCCAATTCATTTTGTAAATTTTTCTACTGCAAATTTCAGAATTTATGAGCAGAAAAAATTTTACAATTGTTAAAAAATACTACTTTATCTCTGCCCGAATTCTGCTTAAGCTTACTTGGGTTATTCCAAGATAAGATGCAATGTGACCAAGCTGAACCCTCTTTAATAAATCTGGCTGATGCAAGATAATATCCTTATACCGCTCCAATGATGTTTTGAATTGTCTTGAAATGATGAGCTCTTCTGATTTTATCATTTCAGCTTCTGCAAGTTTTCTACCCCAGTTGGCAATATGAATATCCTCATTGAACAATGTTCTGAGGTTCTCTGTTTCCAGTCTGTATAAATCACAATCTTCCAGCAGCTCAATGCTTTCATAGCCGGGTTTGTCTTCCACATAACTTTTCATAGAAAGTACACATTGGCCTTCGCTTCCGAACCAGAATGTAATATCATTGTCGGACGTTGAAGAATAAGCACGCGCAATTCCTTTACGGATAAAATAGAGGTGTGGTATCACCTTATCTGCCTCCATCAGGCAATATCCTTTTGGATGAGAAACTTCTGTGATATATTCTTTTAAGCTATTTTTGGAAGCCTCAGGAAGTATATAAATTTGATCAAGAATCTGGTCTATATTCATAAATATGAATTCTAATATTCAAAAGTATCAGTTTTAAGTAATGTGATACAAAATAATCTGAAGATTTTTTATGGTTATATTAAATAATAAGGTGAGCGATCCCGTCGAGTTTTCCATTTGGTTCCACAAAGAAAGGAATTCGGGCTTTAATATTTCTTTTTGCAGCATACCGTAAGATTATATAACTCTCTTTTTTCTTTTAAATATTGAGATTAACCGTAAAGACCAATTTTGTTTTAGTAACTTTGCAATTCGTAATATTATTTTTATGCACAAAGCTGGATTTGTAAATATAGTTGGAAAGCCGAACGCCGGAAAATCTACACTACTTAACCAATTGATGGGAGAGAAGTTGGCGATTGTAACGCAGAAAGCTCAGACAACCCGTCACAGAATTTTTGGTATTTATAATGAAGAAGATCTTCAAATCGTATTTTCTGATACTCCAGGAGTATTGGATCCTAAATACGGATTGCAGGAAAAAATGATGGATTTTGTAAAGGATTCCCTGCAGGATGCTGATGTATTCCTGTTTATTGTAGATGTAACTGATAAAGCTGAACCATCAGAGTTCCTGATTGATAAATTAAATAAAATTCCTGTTCCTGTACTTCTTTTATTAAACAAAGTAGACCAAACTGATCAGGCTGGTCTTGAAAAATTAGTAGAAGACTGGCACAACAGAATTCCTAAAGCTGAAATTCTTCCAATTTCTGCCCTGAATGCCTTTAATACAGAAATTATTCTCCCTAAATTAAAGTCTTTATTACCTGAAAACCCACCTTACTATGATAAGGATCAGTATACAGACAAACCGGAAAGGTTCTTCGTAAATGAGGCCATCCGTGAGAAAATTCTTTTAAACTATGACAAGGAGATACCATATTCTGTGGAAGTGGTTACCGAGCAATTCAAGGAAAAAGAGGGAATTATCTTTATAGACTCTATTATCTATGTAGAAAGAGATACTCAGAAAGGAATTATTATTGGTCATAAAGGTGAGGCTATCAAGAAAGTAGGGACAGATGCAAGGCTAGATCTTGAAAAATTCTTTTCCAAAAAAATTCACCTGAATTTATTCGTAAAGGTAAAAAAGGATTGGAGAAAGAATGATCGTGACTTGAAAAATTTCGGGTACAGATAGATTAAAAACACTGTAGATTCCGTTGTATTAAAAGATTTTTATTAACTTAGTCTAAATTTTTTAGTAAATGAACTATAATAAATCAAATTCAAGCTCAATACCTAAAGATATTATTTTATTAGCAGTGAGAGTATTTGTAGGTTTTGCAATGCTTTCTCATGGATATCCAAAGCTCCAAATGCTATTGGCAGGCGGTAAAATTGAATTTTTTGATTTTATGGGGTTAGGTCCACAGATTTCACTGATTCTTACGGTGCTTGCTGAATTTGTTTGTTCAATTTTACTGATATTAGGTCTTTTTACAAGGATTTCCTTAGGTTTTTTGATCTTTACAATGGTTATTGCAGGATTTGTAGTTCATGGGGCAGACCCATTTGAGAAAAGAGAGATGAGTCTTATTTATCTTTCTGTTTATCTTCTTCTGATGATTATCGGAGCCGGAAAGGTTTCTGTAGATCATATGATTGAAAGAAGAAAAAGGGCTTCAGACTGGTAAAAACTTCCTGAATATAATATAAAAGAGCATCAAGAGATGCTCTTTTTTTATTGGAGTTATTTTTAAAATTGTCTTTATCTTCAGATGTTGTGCGCGATTTGGTATGTTGGTAATTATCCAAAAATCACTACATTCGTGGAAAATGAATCTATATGAAGATAAAGCTGACAATTTGCCTTCTGGCATTTCTCAATTTTTATGATGCGCAGGAGAATATTACCTATCAAAAGCCCTCTGCAGAAATTCTTAAACTAGCAGATTATGAAAGGCCGCCCGCTGTTCTGATGAACAGTAAGAAAGACTGGGTTGTGTTTACCTACAGACCGGCTTATAAAACGCTGAATGACCTTAACCAGCAGGAAATGAAGCTGGGAGGGCTAAGGATAAACCCGGTTACTAATATTGCGAGTACTGTTACTTATTTTAATAATCTTAAAATAAGAAAGATAGGTGATAAAAATGAGACTCAGGTAAAAAACCTACCATCAGAAGCTAAAATTGCACATCTTTTATTTTCACCGGACGAAAAAAAACTGGCCTTTACCAATACTACGGATAAAGGGGTGGAGCTGTGGATCATAGACATGCAAACCGCTGCTGCAAAAAAGATTACTCAAGACGTTTTGAACGCGAATTTAGGATATCCATATATCTGGTATAATGATTCGCAAAGTCTATTGATAAGAACACTTCCTCAAAACAGACCTGCCCTGATTGATTCAAGCAAGGATCTTCCAACAGGACCTATTGTTTCTACAGCAGATGGAAAGGTTTCACAAAATAGAACATATCAGGATCTTTTGAAAAATCCACAGGATGAGAAGAACTTTGAGGTTCTTGTATCTTCTGAAGTTTATAACGTAGATCTGAACGGAAACCTTAAGAAGCTTATGGATAAAGATATGTATTCAGGGTTAAGCTTTTCTCCGGATGGTAATTACTTATTGACAACGACAATTAAAAAACCATTCTCCTATATTGTTCCACTGAACAGATTTCCTTCAACGTCAACTGTATATGATACGAAAGGAAATGTTGTGAAAGTGGTAAACGAAGTTCCGCTTAATGAGATCATGCCAAAGGGCTTTTCATCTGTAAGAACAGGGAAAAGAGATATGAATTGGAGAAGTGATGCTCCGGCAGCTTTAGTATATACTGAAGCTCTTGATGGAGGAAATCAGCATAAAGCTGCTGAATATCGAGACGAAATCTTTACTTGGGAGGCTCCGTTTACGGCTGCTCCAAAATCTTTCTTCAAAATGAAGCAGAGATATGAAGATATTAATTGGACCAATGATCATTATGCTGTAGTCTCTGAAGAATGGTATGACACCAGAAACACAAAATCATTCCTGATTGATCTTAATAACGGAGAATCAAAGGTAATTGATGACAGAAATGTTCAGGATGTTTACCGTAATCCGGGTAAGTTTAACAAGGTTAAAAACCAATATGGAAGGTCTGTTATCGAAGTAAAAGGAGGGAAGACCTATCTGATAGGTGACGGATTTACAAAAGACGGACAGCATCCTTTTATTGATGAAATGGATGTTAAATCACTTAAAAAGAAAAGGCTGTATACATCAAACGTAAAGAATGCAAAGGAAAATATTGTTGATATTCTGAATCCATCAAAAGGAGAGATTTTGACAACTCAGGAGGCTTCAAACCAGTATCCAAACTATTTTAAAAAGAATATTAAGTCCAATAAAACAGAGGCTGTAACTTATTTTGCCAATCCCTTTGAAAGTATCAAGGATATTCATAAGGAAATTATTACCTACAAAAGGAATGATGGAGTTACCCTGAGCGGAATTCTTTATCTGCCTGCAGGCTATGACAGAAAGGCAAAAAATGAAAAGCTTCCCTTGCTAATCTGGGCTTATCCAAGAGAGTATAAAGATAAAAATACAGCAGGCCAAAGTACTCAGAATGATAATGATTTTACTTTTCCGACTTACGGATCTTTTGTATACTGGACTACTAAAGGATATGCCGTGTTAGATCATGCTGCTTTCCCAATTATTGGAGAAGGAAAAACGGAGCCGAACGATACCTTCATTACTCAGTTAGTTGCCAATGCAGATGCAGCAATTAACGCGGTAGATCAGCTAGGGTATATTGATAAAAAGAAAGTAGCTGTAGGAGGACATTCCTATGGAGCCTTTATGACGGCTAATCTTTTGACTCATTCTCATCTCTTTGCTTGTGGTATTGCTAGAAGTGGGGCTTATAACAGAACGCTGACTCCATTCGGATTCCAGACTGAACAAAGAAATTATTGGGATGTTCCGGAAGTTTATAACACAATGTCTCCGTTTATGAATGCCGATAAAATGAAAACACCACTCCTTTTGATTCATGGTGATGCAGATAACAATCCTGGGACTTTTACTTTACAGACTGAAAGATATTTCCAGGCCTTGAAAAACCTTGGTGCTCCGGTAAGAATGGTTCTTCTTCCTAAAGAATCCCACGGATATCAGGCTAAAGAGAATATTCTTCACGTTTTATGGGAGCAGGATCAGTTCCTTGAAAAGTGTTTGAAAAAATAATAGATAGAAAGAGGTTGTTTATTGCAAACAACCTCTTTTTTATTTGAGTAGAATAATTCAATTTTCAAGTAATTCCTAAGTTTAAAAAATCATAAGTATTTCAATATTTCATCAATACTTTTTAATTCCATAAAATGTTCATGTTCTAAATTCACATCATGCTGTTCGTGGTTCCATGTGATATGATAAGGAATATGGGCTGCAGATCCTCCGATTTCCAATACTGGCAGAACATCAGATTTAATGGAGTTTCCTAGCATTAGAAAGTTTTCCGGCAGGCAGTCAAGATGTTTCAATAACTTTTTATAATCATTTTCTTTCTTGTCACTCATGATCTCGATATGGTGGAAATAATACTGTAATCCTGAGTTTTTCAGTTTACGTTCCTGATCCAGCAAATCTCCTTTTGTGGCTACCACCAGTCTGTATTTTCCTTTTAAACTGTCCAGCGTATCCGTAACTCCATCTAAAAGCTCAATGGGTTTTTGCAGAAGTTCCTGACCCAATTCAATAGCTTTGTTCACCAGCTGCAAAGATGCGGTATTATGGGTAACCCTGCTGATGGTTTCAATCATACAAAGCATGAAGCCTTTTACTCCATACCCATACAAATGCAGGTTTTGCATTTCGGTCTTGAATAATTCCTGAGAAACAGAGTGCTGAGGAAGATAGTCTTCTAAAAGTATACAGAATTCTTTTTCTGCCTCCTGAAAATAAGGCTCATTCACCCAAAGAGTATCATCTGCATCAAAAGCTATGGTCGTAATGTGATTATTCATTTTAGTTTTGTAATTTTCCGCTTCAAATTTCAACATAAAAAATAAAACACCAAAGGACAATTGTCCCGAATGAATATGCTAAGGACCAATCAATCATTTTTAAGCTATCTTGAAGAACTTTATCATAAAGAGAATGGAGAAGATATTGTACCGCAGACTTTTTCCAGTGGCGAAAAGTTATTGATTCAGGATGAGCCTCTTTCCAAAGTCATGCTCATTAAGGACGGTATTGTAAAATGTTATTTTGCTGAGGAAAACGGAAAGGAATATATTGTTGAGTTTCTGGGGAGTGGAGAAATTATTGGAGAGGTGGAATTGATAAAGAATATTCCTTGTCTGTGTGGGATTGAAGCACTGACTGATGTTACAGTTTATACCATAAACCTGAGCCATTTTAAGAGCCTGATTAAAAATGATCTTATCCTGAACAATTTACTATTGGATTCCTTTGCAGAACGGATTATCAATACCTCCAGCAGGGCTTCTTATCAACAGCTTTATACCATAGAGCATACCTTGGCACAACTGCTTAAAATGCAGTTAAAACAGAATATTGAAATTTCAAAGGAAAATATGGCTGCCTATCTGGGAATTACAGTGAGAAGCTTAAATAGGATTTTAAAAGATTTGAAATAAGTATTATTTGCAAAGAATATGAATCTGTCGTGCTATTTTTAAAACGAAAGAAAATCAAATAACTTCAGGAAGTATGTGGATGCAATTCTATTTATAATATTCAGGATTCAATTTTATCGGAGATAAAATCTTTGCGTCTTAAAATATCAAAAGCTTTCAAATCCATTGCGCCTTTGCGATTTAAATATTTGTGTTGATCCTATTTTTTTTATTTGAAATTTAATAATTATTGTTTGTTATTGGGGGTTTGATTGGTTTTTGTGTTGAAATTTATATAAAATAATTAAATTCTAAAGGGGTCTTTCTAAAATTTATTATTTTTGTAGTAAAATAAGTTTGATTTAATATCAATGGAAGAATTAAAGTTCAGAAATGCTGAGTTGGCGGATTTAAACACAATCGTAGCTATATACAACTCTACAGTGGCTTCAAGAATGGTGACGGCTGATGTGGAGGAAGTCTCCGTAGAAAGCAAACAAAAATGGTTTGATGAGCATAATCCTGAAACAAGACCACTCTGGATTGTTGAAGACCACGAAGACCAGATTATAGGGTGGGTAAGTTTTAGTTCATTCCATGAAAGACCAGCGTATAGCGGAACGGTGGAAGTGAGTATCTATCTGGATGAAAGCTGTAGAGGAAAAGGCTATGGTAAGATCATTCTTCAGTATTGTATTGATAATGCCGGAAAATTTGGAGTGAATACCCTTGTAGTACTTATCTTTCTTCATAACGAGCCAAGTCTGAAGTTGTTCAGGTACTTTGGGTTTGAAGACTGGGGGAAACTTCCCGATGTCGCTGTTTTGGATGGGATTGAAAGAAGTCTAGTAATTTTAGGTAAAAGGATTAAATAAAATATTAATTTACTTTCCATGAATAATATACTAATGGTTCTATTTGCTTTTGTTTTTTTTATTCAAGGAAAAGGGCAATTAGATCATATTAATAGTGGAAAATATCATCCTGCAAAAGAGCATTTTGAAATCCAATATCAAAGGCAAGAACATTCAAGATTTTTGAGATCACAAATCAGAATTGAAAAGAATAGGGTTGTCATGAATGTTATTAATATTATTGAATTTTCTGAAAGTTTAGATGATAAATATAAATTTATTCTTGAAAATGGATTGTTAAATCCAGTAAGGATTAATGGAAGTCCAGTGCTAAAAATTTCAGTTATAGATGAATTGCCTTTACTTAGTACAGATCCTCAAACTAAAAGATTTAAGCTATGGATATTTGTTCGGGAAAATGGATCCTTGAAACAAGAAATATTAGAAAATTTATTGAAGAATAGTGTAAATCCTCATGAATATTATTTTGAACTCTACAATGAAAATGCTGATATAAATACAAGTTTTAATGAATTTGTAGAACGTGCAAAATTGACGTATATAGGATATGGTGGGATTATAATTTAATTAATATTTGAAAATCTACGACGTATAAGTTTATAATAATAAAAAAGGCTGCTTCTATTGAAACAGCCTTTTTCAGTATTATATATTCTGCTTAATTCTCTTGGCAGACATATTCAGGAATCGTTTAACAAGGAAAACAGCAGACACCGTTAATCCAAGTCCAAGGGCGATCCACATTCCGAAAGCTCCCATTTCCAATGTAACACAAAAGAAATATCCTAAAGGAATCGTAATAACCCAATAAGCGATAAAGGTATAAATGGATGGTATTTTAACATCCTGCAAACCTCTCAGCATTCCTAAAGCCGTTACCTGAATCCCATCAGAAAGCTGGAATAAAGCGGCAATAATCATTAGTTTTGAAGCAAGGGTAATTACTTCAACCTCTTCTTTTTTCGTGAAGAATGTCGGTAATATATTTCGGCCCAGCACGAAGAATAATCCACAGATACACATAAAGATAAATGCAATCTTTAAATTATTGATTCCGACTTTTCTTAATTCAACAAAGTTCTGTTCACCCAATTTTCTTCCGATCATAACAGTAGAAGCTACACTGAACCCAACACAAAGGTTGAATGTAAATGACGCCATACTCAATGCAATCTGGTGAGAAGCAATGTCATGGGCAGAGATCAATCCGCAGATAAAGGCAGCACCTGCAAAGGCGGTTACCTCAAAGAACATCTGTAAAGCTGTAGGTAATCCCAGTTTTACCATTTTATCAAACATAGCCTTAGAAAAGCCCTGCACCTTCAAAGAAAAGTCTTTGATATAGCGTCTTGTTCTCTCTTCCTTAATCAATACAAAATAAAGGAAAACAACCATAAAGATTCTGGAAATCAAAGTAGCTAACGCAGATCCTTTTACTCCCATTGGAGGTATTCCCCAAAGTCCTTTAATAAACACGTAGTTTAAGACGATATTGATGATATTGGCAATGATGGTAGCCTTGGTAACCCCAATGGTATAGGATAGTCCCTCTGATACCTCACGAAGCGTTTGGAAAGCCATAATCGGTATCATACTGACCACCATGATACTTAAAAAGCCTATGGTGTCAGGAATGATCTTTGCCGGCTGTCCGGAATGATGAAGTAGAGGCATTAATGCAAATAAAACGAGCATAAGAATTACTCCTACCGCCATATTGATGACAAAACCATGACTGAACACGGAATTAATAGTAGTATGATCCTCTTTCGAGTGTGCTTCTGAAACCAATGGTGGTATGGCAAATGAAAATCCAAGTGCTAATACAAATATGGAGAAGAAAACCGCATTTCCTAATGAAACAGAAGCCAAGGCATCTGCTCCCAAAAGTTTTCCGACAATAATATTGTCGAATAAATTTACTGAAACTTGCCCTACCTGGGTGAGCATCACAGGCAGAGCCAAAGTCAGGCATTCTTTTGTGTAGTTTTTGTTTAAAAATTTCATAATATTTTAAGATTCATATAGTTTATAATTCAAATAGTCCAAAAAAAAAATTTGCAGTAGTGATACTGCAAATTTTTATAATATTGTAAATAATAGCTTTATTATTTCCTTACAAAACTTGCAACGTCATCTGCAGAAACAGTATTTCCACCAAGAATAATTAATCTTTCAACAACATTCCTTAATTCTCTGATATTTCCAGTCCATGAAAGTGCTTTTAAAGCATCAATAGCTTTATCATCAAACTTTTTCATAGCAGTACCATGCTCATCAGCAATCATACCAGAGAAATGTTCAACCAATAATTTGATATCCTCTTTTCTGTCATCCAATGGCGGAACATAGATTTCAATTACAGAAAGTCTGTGGTAAAGGTCTTCTCTGAATTTCCCTTCCTCAATTTCTTTCTGCATATTTTTATTAGTCGCCGCAATTACTCTTACGTCAACTTTTATTTCCTTATCGCTTCCTACAGGAGAAACCTTGCTTTCCTGAAGCGCTCTCAATACCTTAGCCTGAGCAATAAGGCTCATATCTCCAATTTCATCAAGGAAGATAGTACCACCGTTAGCCTGTTCAAATTTTCCTTGCTTATCCTTGATAGCACCGGTAAAAGAACCCTTTACATGTCCGAAAAGCTCAGATTCAATAAGTTCAGATGGGATTGCAGCACAGTTTACTTCAATCATTGGTCCTCTTGCACGCTCGCTTTGGTTATGGATAGCATGAGCTACCAATTCCTTTCCAGCACCATTGGGTCCTGTAATCAAAACTCGGGCATCGGAAACGGCTACCTTTTCGATCATATCCTGAATCTTCTGCAAGGCAGGAGAGGTACCGATCATTTGGTATTTTTTGTTAACTTTTCTTTTTAAGGTTTTGTTTTCAGTCTGAAGATTTTTGTTTTCTTTCTTCAGAGTTTCCTTAGCCAGCGCATTTTTTACACTGGTGATCAGTCTGTTGATGTCAATTGGCTTGGAGATAAAGTCATATGCACCCTCTTTCAAACAGGAAACAGCAGAATCGATGTCTGCGTGACCTGAGATCATGATAAAAGTAGTTTCTGGTTTTAATATAAGACTCTGCTTTAAAAGTTCAGTTCCAGAAAGTTTAGGCATTTTGATATCAGAAATCACCAGTGCGAAGTCTTCTTTTTCTACCTGCTTGTAACCTTCAAGGCCATCTTCAGCGATAACAAATTCATATTCTGTAAGTTCATCAGACAGAATACTGTGAAGTACTCCCGAGATTGCTTTTTCGTCTTCTACTATAAGGATTTTTTGCATAGTTGCAAATTTAAATTTTTTGTTTCAATTATTAGCAAAAACCATACCTAAAAATTCTATTTAGAATAGTCTCTTCTCCCAAAAATGGCAGATCCAACCCTTACAGAATTAGCCCCACATTCAATGGCTATGGGGAAATCATCACTCATTCCCATTGATAAGGTTTTTAATGGTTTTAGTTGATTTAATTCATCAAAAAGACCTTTTAAAGTTAAAAACTCATTTCTGATTTGCTGCTCATTATCCGTAAAAGTAGCCATTCCCATCAAGCCTGTAATCTCAATGTGAGGAAAACTTCCCGCAACATACTGTTGGAAAAGATCTTTAGCTTCTGATATTTCAAATCCAAATTTACTTTCCTCAGCTGCTATTTTTACTTGAAGCAGAACCTTAATTGTTCTCTCATTTTTTCCTGACTCCTTGTTGATCTCAGTTAATAATTTTTGAGAATCTACACTTTGTATGGTATCTATAAATGGAGCAATATACTTTACTTTATTGGTTTGCAAATGCCCAATCAGGTGCCATTGGATGTCTTTAGGCAGGAGAGGGGATTTTTCCATCAATTCCTGAACCTTGTTTTCTCCAAAAACTCTTTGGCCAAGATCATAAACTTCCTGTATAGCAGAAACTGGATGCGTTTTTGAAACCGCAACCAGTTGAACATCTGACGAAAGCTGATCTTTTATATCTTGATAATTTTCCTTAATACTCATAAATGCAAATTTCCGAAATTTACCTGAGAGTTCCCAGTTAACAATACCTTTTACACTGTATTTTTATAAAATAGATTAATTCAAAACCTCGTTTATCTTCGGATATTGAGAAATCTTTCTGAAAACAAATCGGTTGCTTTTCTGTAGTTTTTCAATAAACAGATCCAATTCATTGATAGAGTCTGTGTCTCTAAGATATTGGTCGTGAGTTAAAAATACAAGGTGTCTTGATGTTTTTTCAAGATCATTCAGGAAGATACTGTCTACTTTTTTCAGCATGGCTTCATGGCTTCCCTTCAATGTCATTTTCTGAGAAGGTCTCCATTCAAGATCCCAACCGATTACTTTATATCCTGCTTTTTTAAGGCCATCTGCCGCTGCAGTGGAGCCTTTAATATCAGTTACGTTAATATTGTTTAGTCTCCAAATATTTCTGCCTGGGGTTCTTGCTATTTTATCATGAAGCTTAAGGCTGTCTTTAGCGATATCAAAATCATGAACAACACTTTCTGCACTTCTGTAAAAATCAGTGTATTTGTTATGGGCATGCGTAAAGCTATGATTCGCTAATTCAATCAGTGGATTTTGCTTCAAAAGTTCAAAGTCTTTCTTTTGTTTTGTACTTCCATATGCATGTTTTCCAACTAAAAAAGCGGTTGCACAAACATTTCTTTTGTCAAGGATTTTTAAAAGATTTTCTGTACCCTGGTTGGGGCCGTCATCAAAGGTAAGGTAGATTACTCTTTTATCCGGATCTACATTTTCATCATCTATCTTGGTGACGGGTTCTGCGGTAGGATGTTCCTGCGAGCTGACAGAGTCATTCACTTCATTCTTAAAATTACAGCTGTTCAGTAGAACAGAAGTTGCACTCACCAATGCAAACATCCCGAGAAAAGTCCTATTTCGTGACTTTCCCGCAAAAATTTTTCTCATAAGGGTAATGGAAATTAAATTGTTAAAAATCGTTAAAAATAACGCTTGAATGTTAACAAATTATATGCCATTGATTGCCATGTTTTACTAATTTAAGGATATTTTAAGAACTTTGTTTTAAGGGTATTTTTTATTAAAATACTTATTGAGAAGTTATATTTTCGGTTTCTATAATTTTTAACATTTATAAATACGAAAACGATAGTTATTCTCTATTTTTTATTGAGATTTACGAATTCTTCAAATGGCTGGGAATTATTTTTTTTAACAAATAAGCTGAGACCGTTTAATAAGGATAAATACAACTAAGACTTTATTTTAAAATCTTTTTAAGATAGGAGGCGTTTTTAATGGCAGAAGTTCCCCATGTATTATTGAAGAATATGAAAATTGTTTGCGTGCTTGTTTTAATGCTTTTTGCAAGGTTGTTAAGAACACTGGTGCTGTACTCAGATTTGTAAAGAATAGGTTTTCCATGCAGTCTGTAATAGATGATTTCAGCATGATTGATGATAAAGTCTTCAGGAAGATTGTTGGGGAAGCTTACTCCGGAAAAAACAATATTTACATTTCCGAGGGTTTCAAAAATTTCTTTACTCCACCAAGATTCATGGCGAAATTCAATTACATTTAAGAAATTGAAATCAATATTATTGATGATATTGTTGGTATTCTCCGGCGTATTTTTAAAAGATGGCGGAAATTGATATAAAAAGCCGGAAAGTTTATGTTTAAGATGATTCTGTATATGTTTGCAGAATACTTTAATATCTTCTGCTGAATCTGTAAGACGGGCCAGATGGGTGATAGATTTTGGAATTTTAATGAAAAACCTGAATGGGTCGGGGGTTTCATCATACCATTTTAAAAGTGTTTTAGCCGTTGGAATTCTATAAAATGTTGAATTGATTTCCACCGCATTAAAGGTTTTGGCATATATTGAAAGAAAATCTTTACTTTGAACATCTTCAGGGTATAATGACCCTTTCCAGTCATTATTGTAAAATCCTGAACATCCAATGTAAAGATTTTCTTTTTTCATACTGCTATTTTATATCCAGATCTACTGAGTTTAGTCTCAATGAATTTAGAATCACAGATAATGAGCTTACACTCATGGCTGCTGCTGCAATCATCGGGGATAATAGAATTCCAAAGAAAGGATACAATAATCCTGCCGCAACCGGAACTCCCAATACATTATAGATAAATGCAAAGAACAGATTTTCCTTAATATTTTTAAGAAGTTTTTCACTTAAGAGTTTTGCTTTTGCTACTCCCAGAATATCTCCTTTTAATAAAGTAATTTCCGCACTTTCTATGGCAACGTCAGTACCGGTTCCCATTGCAATTCCTATATTTGACTGGGCAAGAGCAGGAGAGTCATTGATTCCGTCACCGGTCATTGCTACAATCTTCCCTTGTTGCTGTAGTTTTTTTACCTCATTTAATTTGTCTTCCGGAAGACAGTTAGCCTTAAAATGTTTGATTCCAAGCTCTGTGGCAACAGCTTTTGCGGTATGCTCATTGTCTCCGGTCATCATAATAATGTCAACCCCTTCACTCATTAATCGTTCTACTGCTTTTTTGGAGCTGGCTTTAATTTTATCCGTAAAGCTGATGAACCCTAAAACCTGATGACCCTGTGCGATATAGGAAATAGTATGTGCCTTTGATTGTACTTCAATTGCCTTTTGTTTCAACTCATTCGGAATCTGAATTTGGTGCGAGGTTAATAAGTTTTCATTTCCAAGGTAAGCTGTTTTACCATTAATGTTTCCTTTTATTCCCTTGCCTGAAACATTTTCAAACTGATCCACTTTTTCTGCTGATACATTCTCTTCTTTTGCCCTTTTGATCACGGCACTGGAAAGTGGGTGTTCAGAATTTTGATTTAAAGAAAAGGCAAGTTTTAGAATCTGGTTCTTATTTTCATTATTTACTGTTTCAATATATTCTACAGAAGGTTTTCCTTCCGTTAAAGTTCCTGTTTTATCGGTGATTAAAACATTTACCTTGTTCATTTGCTCAAGAGCTTCCGCATTTTTAATCAGAATACCATTTTTGGCACCTTTCCCGATTCCTACCATTAAGGACATCGGAGTAGCCAGACCTAGAGCACATGGGCAGGCTACGATTAAAACAGCCACTGCATTTACAAAGGCAAACAAGCTTCTTTTCCCTTCCGGACCGAAAAACTGCCATGCTATAAAGGTAAGCGCCGCGATAAGGATTACCACAGGAACAAATACCTTTGAGACCTTATCTGTAAGTTTTTGGATAGGGGCTCTGCTGCGGCTTGCTTCGTTCACCATTTTAATGATTTGCGAAAGGAGGGTTTCGTCACCTACCTTTTCAGCCTTCATAATAAAGACCTGGTTTCCGTTAATGGTTCCTGAAGAAACCTTGTCGTCTACACCTTTTTCCACAGGAATTGGTTCTCCTGTAATCATACTTTCATCAACAATAGAGTTTCCCTCTGTGATTTTTCCGTCAACAGGAATTTTTTCACCCGGTTTAACCTTTAATAGGTCTCCGATTTTTACCTGGGAAAGTAAAACTCTTTTTTCCTCACCATTTACAATAAGGTTGGCTTCATCGGGGGATAAATTCATCAGTTCCTTGATGGCATTTCCTGTCTTTTTGTGGGCTGCTGCTTCCATCAGCTGTCCTAAAATTACAAGAGTCAGAATGACACAGACCGCCTCAAAATATAATGGGATTTCATGATTATGTCCTCTGATTTCATTTGGAATAATATCCGGAAAAGCCAATGCCGCAATACTGAAAATAAATGCTGCTGCCACTCCCAGTGCGATGAGACTGAACATATTAAGGTTCCATGTTTTAAATGATATCCAGCCTCTTTTCAATAGAAACCAACCTGAATAGAACATAACAGGAAGGGTTAAGGCAAGTTCAATATATCCCTGAATCTGATGGGAGAAAGGAAAATTGATAAACATTCCACCCATTGATAAAATGAAGACAGGAATGGTAAACGCAAGTGAGGTGATGAATTTTCTTTTTAGAATATTATAAGTTTCATCCTCTTCGTCATCTTGGTTGTCCGGCATTCTTACAAGGTCCATTCCACAGATCGGGCAGTCTCCCGGTTCATCCCGGATAATCTCAGGATGCATCGGACATGTGTATTTTGCTGTTTTCTTTTCAGGGTATTTTACAAGATCCATCCCACATACCGGACATCCTACATTGGAATCGTAGGTTTTGTCTCCTTCACAATACATTGGGCAATAGTATTTTCCGGCCATTTCATCTGTAACTTTAGGAGCTTCATGATGATGACTATGGCTATGATTGTGACTGTGTGACTGTGAGTGATGATGATGTTCTCCCGCGCTTTTTGCAAGATCATTGGTGATCTCTTCCAAATGCATATGGCATACAGGACAATCCCCTTTTTCATCATACACCTTATCTCCTTCACAAAACATCGGACAATAGTGTTTTCCAACACTGTTTTTGAAGTTTTCAGGAAGATTGCTGGATGAATAAGCAGCCTTGTGATTAGGGTCCTTAGCCAGTTTTTCTTCAATAGGAACTAAGTACATGTTACAATCTGGGCATCTTTCACCTTGTTTGAAGTAAACTTTGTCTCCTTCGCATTCCATTGGACAATAGTATACTGAGGATGGAGATACGCGGTCCTGTGGCTTTACAAACGCTTTTTCAGGATTGTTGGGGTCTTCAAGTCTGTATTTTCCTATTTCTGCCAATGCATCGTTTAAAACTGAAAGTCCAACTTCGTGGTCAGAAGTAATTGTTGCGGTATTGTTTTCCAGATTTACATCAGCCTTTACCCCGTCTATACTATTCAGTTGGTTAGAGATCTTTTTCTGGCAACCGGAACAGGTCATTCCGAGAATTTTATACTGTTGTTCCATGATTCTTAAATTTATATTACAAATTTCCAAAATGGAAAGCTAAGGTTGTTATAAATTTAAGGATAATAGTTATAGAATTTGGCTTGAGGGTACTGGGGTTTTGTAATTGTTAGAGTGTTAGAGTGGGAGAGTGTTGTTTTTTATAATAGTAAAACTCTCCCACGCTCGACGACTCAAACCTTAAAGATGATCTAGTGGTTTTCTGTGATGATCCTTTAGTTTCTTGAATTCGGTAGGAGTGAAACCTGTAACGTTCCGGAATTGGGAAGAAAGGTGCTGTACACTCTTATAACCTAATTTTCCTGCAATTTCAGTAAGGTTAAATTCATTATATAGAAGCAGTTCCTTTACTTTTTCTATTTTTTGAAGAATAAAAAACTGTTCCAGGGTGATATTTTCGTTTTGTGAGAATGTTTTTGAAAGAGAACTATAGTCCTTATGAAGTTTTGAACTTAAAAATTCGGAAAGCAGAAAATCTTCATCAATATCCAGTTCGCGGACTTTCACAATGATTAGGTTTTTAATCTTTTCAACGAGTTGATGTGTAGAATCCATAATTCTCTCAAAACCGGTTTCCAGAAGTTTTTCTTCAATGGATTTCATGATATTGACAGGGACTTCTGCCTCTGTTTCTACTTCACCAAGTATAATGGAACTTGTTTTAATATTAGCATTATTGAAGATCGTTTCTACAGCGGCAATACACCTGCTACAGACCATGTTCTTTATGAAAATCTTCATTGTTCGCTATTTAATCTGTCTTTTACAAATTCAATTTGAGTTTTACCATGAGGAGCCGGATTTCCATCGTTGTCCAGATTAACCATTACAATTTTATCAACAGTAATAATGGTTTGATGGGTCATTTTGTTTCGAACGTTACATTTTAGAGTAATGGAAGAGGATCCGAAATGAGATGCCTCAATCCCTATTTCTATAATGTCACCCTGTTTTGCTGAGCTCACGAAATTAATCTCTGAAATAAACTTAGTGACAACCTTTGTGTTTTCCAATTGAATAATAGCATATAATGCGGCCTCTTCATCAATCCATTGTAACAGTCTTCCTCCGAAAAGAGAGTGATTAGGATTTAAATCTTCGGGTTTAACCCATTTTCTAGTATGATAATTCATATTCTTAAATAATTTGCAGTACAAATTTAGTATTAAAAGATGGAGTTGTCAAAAGATCCGCATTCATTGATCTGAAAAGAATTATTCATTTTCTCAATCATTTTCTTTTGGAGCGCATCGCTTTTGTTTTCGCAATAGAGGGGTCATTCAATAGTTTTTGATATTCTTCACTTTCTATAGGAAAGATGGCTACTTTTCCTTCCTGGTTATGATGAATTCCAAATCCATATCTTTTGGCTAGGGGAGAGGATCGTAGACAAGCCTGACCTTTGGAAAAGAATTGATCTCTTGCTTCCTGTTTTTCGTTCTCTGAAATATCGTTTTTAAAAGAATAGCATTCAAAAATAATATCATCGGACGAATATTGATAAGGGTGTTGGCTGATTTGTTCATACTGAAGATTGGCCAAGGTTTTTTCTTTCTTTTCAGGCGGTATTTGTGCCTGGAAAGTCGGGCAGTCTTCGGCAACCTCGATGAACGTATTAATATAATTGGTGGTGTGTTGCTTCATAACATAATGAGATTGTATTAAAACCTGTTTATAAATATAATACTATTCCTTGTTTTTTAAATGCTATTTTGATCAGGTAATCTCACAATTTATGACGATTGTAATCCATAAATGAATGATTTTATACATTTACATTCTTAATAAAGGTAATGATATGTAATTAATCCTTATAATTATCTGTTGATTTTTTGTTACATTAACTAACTTTAACTTTTGTTAATTTTATCATTTAATTGATTGATAATCAATGTATTTTAATAATATTAGAGGTGTGTAATGCGTTTGAATTCAAACTAAAGTGAGAAACATGTAAAAAAAAGCTTTGATTTGACATTTTTAATTGTATCTTGCATACGTTTATATTTGGAATCAATATTTGTTCATTAATTTATGTTGTTTTTCTTTTATATACCAAATTTTTATTAATTTTTTAATTTATTCAAAATGAACATTTTTGTTTCAAACATCAATTACGCAACTAAAGAGTATGAGTTGCACGATCTATTCGCAGAATTTGGGGATGTATCATCAGCTAAAATCGTTACAGACAGAGAGACTGGTCGCTCTAGAGGTTTCGGTTTCGTAGAAATGGGTGATGAAGAAGGAAAGCAAGCTATTGAAGCTCTTAATCAAAAAGAATTCAACGGTAAAACATTAAACGTATCTGAAGCTAAGCCAAGAGAAGAAAAGCCAAGAAGAAGCTTTGACAACAACAGAGGTGGTGGTTACGGAAACAACCGTGGAGGTAACGGTGGTGGATACGGTGGAAACAGCCGTGGAGGTAACGGCGGTGGAAATCGTTGGTAAAAATATAAAGCGGCTTTTAAGCCGCTTTTTTTATTGTTTCTTTTTCTTCTTCTTTTTATCTTTTTCCTTGTCCTTACTGACTTTACCTTTCTTTTCTTTCTTTGGATTTAATATCTCATCAGCAACTTCAAACTTTGGTTCCTCAATTTTTGCAGGCTTAATTTCAATTTTAAGATCAAAGTAACCTTTTAGGTCATCCTGTGATATTAATTTTTCATTGAACAAAAACTCCAGAATTTCCTTTCCTGAATCATTAAAAAAGTTATGCGAAAGTTCTTTTAGTAAGAATTTTTTATATTCTTCAAACGGAACAATTACGGTGTACTTAAAGATTCTTCCTTCCTTTACTGTAGATAAATAGCCTTTTTCAACTAATATTTTCAAATATGTGGAAACCGTATTTTGGTGTGGTTTCGGTTCCGGGTGCTGCTCCATAACGTCCTTCAGATAGAAAGATTCCATTTTCCAAAACAGCTTCATAAAGTTTTCTTCTGCGGCAGTAAGATGATTAATTTTCATATATTCTTCTAATGTTGAAATTGTATATTGCAATAAAGATAAATAAAAGATACCACAAAAGCTATTCCAGCGCCCATAAATACTTCTTTTATGGTGTGTCTTTTTAAAATAACTCTGGTAATTCCTACCAAAATAGCGATCCCAAGCCAAATTAGGCCCATTTTCCAGTCTAAGCTGAAAAATAATGCAGCTACAAATATATTAAATGAAGTATGCATGGAGCTTTTAATAAAAAAATTGCTGATTTGAAGTGAAAAAAGCAGAATTAAAATAAACAGCATGACCAAATCAATATAACCATTCTTGATGTAATTAAAAACAAGATAGGCAATGACACAGGCTGCAATAAATATGTAGAGTGTCTTTCTTTGTACCCGGTTAGAGACATCCATATTGGTGTATCGCCCGGTTTTTACATTCCATACGAGCCAGACAACGACAGGTATGATAATCATTAATAATATGGGAAGAAAGTAAAGGAAAGACTCCTTCGCAGTGTATTCCCTTGTGCTCATATACACAAAAAAGATAATCAGTGAAACCAGAGGATTGAAAAAATCGGAGATAACCTTTGATGTTTTATGTAGCAATGAAGACTTGTTTTCTTCCATATTAAAGTTTAAAAATCAAATATAAGACTATAAGCCCAAAAAACAAATGAGGTTAGAAAGATGAAATAAAGAAAATTGAAGATGATTTTGATAATACATAGGATATTTTCCTATAAAATTAATAGTAAGTATTTCTGTAATTTCATAATTTTAATTATTCTATTTTTAAGAAAAATGGATTTGATTTTTTGTTAGTAGTCATTCAATACCTATTATAATGAAACACATATTTATTGTATTATTGATTCTTTTTTGCAGTTCAGCCTTTGGACAGGGGCTTTCCCAAAAAGATTCTTCTACCATTCATCAATTAAGGATTTATGAGATTCCGAAAGAAAATAAGCAGGTGTTTTTAGATAGATTTAGAGATCATGCTCTTAGAATAATGAAGAAATATGGTTTTACGATTGTATCAATATGGGAATCTGAGTTTAATGGAAAAACAGAGTTTGTATATCTTCTTGAATGGAAAGATGAAAATGCAATGAAAACAGCATGGCAAGGATTTATGGCAGATAAAGAATGGAAAGATATTAAGATGCAAACAGCAAAGTTATATGGTGATTTTGTGAATGAAATTGAAGACAGAACCCTGAAAATTACAGATTTTTCCCCAGAAAAGAGGTTGCTAAAATAACCAAAAGATATATTAACAATAATTAAAGATGATAGAAGTAGGGGGATAAAACGTAATGTATTCCCAAGTCTCTTCCTTTATTTATTATTTACGGGAAGACAGGCGAATAGGCATATTTCTTATATATGACAGTCAGAAAATAATAGATAAATTGTTGTTTTATGAGTCTTTCCTGGGGTCGAAAATTAAGAATAATCCGTTCGGCCTGCAAATAGATTTTACAGAAAAAGCGAAAAGTTATGTATGTATAGAATAAAAACAAAGTTTTTTTCATAATTTTGCTCAACTATTTCATCATAAAAAAGCAAGAGCTAACACATGAAAGAATTTTCTAAAGAGGTATACCTGAAGTGGTATGAAGATATGACAATGTGGAGAAGGTTTGAAGACAAATGCCGTTCTCTTTACCTAAAACAAAAGATCAGAGGATTTTTACATTTGTATAACGGTCAGGAAGCGATTCCTGCTGGTTTCACACATGCAATGGATCTGACAAAGGATAGTATGATTACTGCTTACAGATGCCACATCCATCCAATGGCGATGGGAGTGGATCCTAAGAGAATCATGGCAGAACTTTGCGGTAAAGCTACCGGAACATCTGGAGGTATGGGTGGTTCTATGCACATTTTCAGCAAAGAACACCGTTTCTACGGAGGTCATGGTATTGTTGGAGGACAAATTCCTTTAGGAGCAGGTATTGCTTTTGCGGATAAATATTTTGACAGAAAAGCAGTGAATATCTGTTTCTTTGGAGATGGTGCTGCAAGACAAGGTTCACTGCATGAGACATTTAACATGGCAATGAATTGGAAACTTCCTGTAGTATTTGTGGTAGAAAACAACCAATATGCAATGGGAACTTCTGTAAAAAGAACTGCTAACCACGAAGATATCTATAAATTAGGATTAGGATACGAAATGCCTTGTCTTGCTGTAGATGCAATGGATCCTGTAAAAGTAGCTGAAGCTGCTTATGAGGCTATTGAAAGAGCAAGAAGAGGTGACGGACCAACGTTCATTGAAGCAAGAACTTACCGTTACAGAGGGCACTCTATGTCTGATGCTGAACCTTACAGATCTAAGGAAGAAGTAGCAATTCACAAAAATGATGACCCAATCGAGTTGGTAAAACACAGAATTTTAGAAAACGGATGGGCTACAGAACAAGAATTGGAAGCTATGGATAACAAGTCTAGAGACTTTGTTGAAGAATGTATCGAATTCATGGAAAATTCTCCGTATCCAGATGCTGAGAAAGTATATGAATATGTGTACGCTCAGGAAAACTATCCATTCTTAGACAAATTAGAAAACTAAAAGATAATGAGTTAATTTGACAGTTTGAAAACTTGAAAATGAGACTATAACAGTTACTTTTTTAATTTTCAAATTTTCAGATTGCTAAATTTTCAAATTAATAAAAATTATGGCAGAAGTAATTACGATGCCCCGCCTTTCCGACACTATGACGGAAGGTAAAGTGGCGAAATGGCATAAAAAAGTAGGAGATAAAATAAAGGAAGGAGATATTTTAGCTGAAATTGAAACTGACAAAGCTGTTCAGGATTTCGAATCTGAGGTAGAAGGTACTCTTTTATATATTGGTGTAGAAGAAAGCGCTGCTGCTGCTGTTGATTCTATTTTAGCAATCATCGGTAATGAGGGAGAAGATATTTCAGGCTTAATAGGTGGAGCAGCTGCTCCCAGTGCTGGTTCTGAAGAAACAAAATCAGAAGAGCAACCTAAGACAGAAGCTGTTGAAACTGCTACAGCTGATGTTCCGGCAGGAGTAGAAGTTATTACTATGCCAAGACTTTCTGATACAATGACAGAGGGTAAAGTAGCTAAATGGCACAAAAATGTTGGAGATACAGTAAAAGAAGGAGATCTTCTTGCAGAAATTGAAACAGATAAAGCAGTACAGGATTTCGAATCTGAATTCAATGGAGTACTATTGAAGCAAGGTGTAGAAGAAGGAGCTGGTGCTCCGGTTGATTCTGTATTGGCAATTATTGGCCCTGCAGGAACTGATGTTTCTGCTGTAGGAGCTCCAAAAGCTGCTGCTCAATCTTCAGAAAAGCCTGCTGAACAAAAGACAGAAGCTAAAACTGAAGAGAAAGCTGCTCCGGCTGTTGATGCTTCATCTTCTGACAGAGTGGCAATTTCTCCATTGGCTAAGAAAATGGCTCAGGATAAAGGAGTTGACATCCACAGTGTTCAAGGTTCAGGAGAAAACGGAAGAATCGTTAAAAAAGATATTGAAAACTATCAGCCATCTCAGGCGAAACCAGCTGCTTCAGCTCCGGCTGCAAGTGCAGCAGCACAAGTTGCAGTAAACTTCGTTCAGGGAGAAGATACAGAGACTCCAAACTCACAGGTAAGAAATATTATTGCAAAACGTCTTTCTGAAAGTAAATTCTCTGCTCCTCACTACTATCTGATGGTTGAGATCAACATGGATAAAGCAATTGAGGCTAGAAAAGAAATCAATTCCTTACCAGATACGAAGATTTCATTCAACGATATGATCATTAAGGCAACAGCAATTGCTTTAAGAAAACACCCACAGGTAAATTCGAGCTGGGCTGGAGATAAGATCATTCACAGAGGAAACATCAACGTGGGTGTAGCAGTCGCTATTCCTGACGGATTGGTAGTTCCTGTATTGAAGAATACAGACCAAATGTCTTACACTCAGATTTCAGCATCTGTAAAAGATATGGCTTCAAGAGCTAAGAGTAAAGGTCTTAAGGCTAACGAAATGGAAGGATCTACATTCTCTATTTCTAACCTTGGAATGTTCGGAATCGAAACATTTACAAGTATCATCAACCAACCGAACTCTGCGATCCTTTCAGTAGGAGCAATTATCGAGAAACCAATCGTTAAGGATGGTCAGATCGTAGTTGGAAACACCATGAAGTTATCATTAGCGTGTGACCACAGAGTAGTAGACGGTGCTACAGGAGCTCAGTTCCTACAAACATTAAGAACTTATTTAGAAAGCCCATTAACATTGTTACTGTAATTTCTAATGTAGAAATAATAAAAACCTCCCAATCCGGGAGGTTTTTTGTTTTAATACAAATAATGTTAATGTAATTTGTTGTAAAATCGACAATATGTTACTATTTTTGAAGCATGATTAAAGCAAGAAATATCCATAAATCTTATGGGAATTTAGAAGTACTGAAAGGAGTTGATATTCATATCAAGGTAGGAGAAGTTGTTTCTATTGTAGGGGAATCAGGAGCAGGTAAATCAACATTGCTGCAGATTTTAGGAACCTTGGATCATCCGACACAATCCGGAAAATATGATACTGAAATTGAAATTGCAGGAGAATCATTTATTAATATGAATGATAAGCAGTTATCAAAGTTTAGAAATCAAAATATTGGTTTTGTGTTTCAGTTTCATCAGCTTCTTCCTGAGTTTACCGCTTTGGAAAATGTGTTGCTTCCTACAAGAATTGCAGGTGCAAATGAGAAAGAATCTCTTGAAAAGGCCTATGCTTTATTTGAAGACCTGAAAATTGAACAGAGACTTAATCATAAACCCAACCAGCTTTCAGGTGGAGAAGCACAAAGGGTTGCTGTTGCCAGAGCTTTAATCAATTCACCTAAAATTATCTTTGCTGATGAGCCAACGGGAAACCTGGATTCAAAAAATGCGGATGACCTTCACAGGTTATTTTTTGATCTTAGAGATAAGTATAATCAGACTTTTGTGATTGTAACCCATAATCCAAATCTTGCTGAAATTACAGACCGTAAACTCGTTATGAAAGATGGTATGATTATAGAATAGCAATATTTACATAGATGATGAAACATTTTATTTTCTTTTTAATATTTTTAATTTCTTGTTCAAAAATTGAATCACAGCAGGTAAATGTTGCTGATGTTCCTCAGTCAAAAATTTCTGAAATTAAAAATTATATCAAGGGTAAAGAGTACAACCAGGATTTGGCTGTCTTTATTAATTTTAAAATTTCGTCAGGGAAATATCGTTACTTCATCTATGATCTGAAAAATGATAAAATAGTTCAAAAAGCTATTGTTTCTCATGGTTCGGGTTCTGTAACTCCTCAATCAAGTGCTTTAAAATTCAGCAATATTGAGGGTTCATATCAGTCTTCCTTAGGGAAATATGCAATTGGAGAAAGCTATGTAGGACAATTTGGAAAGGCCTATCGTTTGAAGGGATTGGACGAAACCAATAATAATGCAATGAAGAGAGCAATTGTTCTTCATTCATTTGGATGTGTTCCTGATGTAGAATCTCAAAATCCTGCATGTTTAAGCTTGGGATGTCCTATGCTTTCCGTAAATGCTTTTAAAGAAACTGCAAAGCATATTGATAAATCGAGGCAACCAATTATTTTGTATGCTTTTTACTAATTTATAACGTCTAATGTACACTTTGTCTCATGTCTATAAAATTTCTTGCTGAAGACGACAGACCCCGTGAAAAATTCTTGCAGAAAGGTAAGAGTTCACTTTCTGATTCGGAGTTGCTGGCTATCATTATGGGTAGTGGAAGCAGAGAAGAAAGCGTTTTAGAATTATCAAGAAAAATTTTAGCTTCAGTTAATAATAGTTGGCATCAATTAAGTCTGCTTTCTGTAAAGGATTTAATTAAATTCAAAGGAGTAGGTGAGGCGAAGGCTATTTCTATCATCACCGCATTGGAAATCGGAAGAAGAAGAGCGGGACAGGCAATTCCGGAAAAATCAATCATTGGAAATAGTCATGACGCTTATTCAATTCTTAAAAACCAATTATCCGATTTAAGGACAGAGGAATTTTGGGCCATTTTTATGAATAACAGCAATAAGGTTATCCATATTTCACAGTTGACTCAGGGAGGCATAAGCCAGTCCATTGTTGATGTTAGAGTATTGTTTAAGATTGCTTTGGAACATTTTTCAACAGGTGTTATCATTGCACATAATCATCCTTCGGGAAGTTTAAAACCAAGTAAGGAAGATATTAATATTACACAAAAAATAAAGGAAGCAGGAAAGGTGCTGAGCATTCAGCTTTTAGACCATATTATTGTTACACAAGATTCCTATTTTAGCTTTTCGGACGAAGGATTATTATGATTAAGAGATTGAAATACCATGAAATTGATTTTGTAAAATATCAAAAAGCTTTATCTGAGGCATGCCAGCCTTCAGATTTTGCCCGAAAAGAATTTTTAAATATCGTTGCAGGTAAAAACTGGGGACTTTTGATTTATAAGGATTATGAGGCTGTAATGCCAATAGCATGGTCCAGCAATTTTGGAATTAAAATCATTCAGATGCCGGCACTTTGCCATCAGTTGGGCGTTTTTTCAAAAGTGGATGATCCTGAAGTCAACTTATCTTTTTTTGAATTTTTGAAAAAAAAATTCGCCATTTCTTTCTACGCATTTAATAAGGACAACGGTTTTCCTGTGGATATCCAAAAGAAAAAATCATATTTACTCCTTAAAAATAACTATGAAGACGTTAAGAAGAAGTACCATATTCATAGACGGAGAAATGTTAGACATACCGAAGATATCCAGACAAATGCTGAGTTTAACAACAAGATAGATTTCAATACTCATATTGAAGGTTTTTTTCTCCAAAATGTAAGAGGAATAGACAAAATGCGCCTTAAAAAAGTCTATTGGAAGACAGTGATGAAACTGATAGAGGCCGGACTTATGGAAACCTTTATTGTGAAGTATAAAGGTGATATCCAGTCATTTGTAGCCATGTACTCTGGGGAAGAAACGGATTATCTTAGTATGTTTATCAATTCCTCTCAACTTGAGAATAAAAATCTTCCATCCATTGCAATAGATCACCAGCTTCAGAAATGTATTGAGCATAAGAGCTTTGACTTTATGGGAAGTAATGTTCCGAGTGTTGCTTCTTTTAATGAAAGATTTGGCGCTAAGGAATACTTCTTTTCCATCGTAAACTATCAGAAACTGAATATTATCAGTAAAATAATTAAGCTAGCCTTTACGAAAAACAGGTAACTTTATAGAAAATAATTAATCATGCTAAAATTTATCAGGAACTATAAGCTTCCCTATATCATCTACAATTTTTTTCATAAAGATAAGCTGAAGCATAATATTCCACTATATAAAAAATATGGAGTAAAGAAGAGTTATTTTTCTTCTATTTCCAGTTCAGATTTTGCTCATCTGCCGGCTACAGAAAGAGCAATTCTTAAAGACAAGCTATCATCTACTGCTTTTTTTAAAAATCTATCGGAAGAAAATCAAAAAAGTGCAGTTCAATATGATGATAACGGATATATGATTCTAAGAAATTTTCTAAGTCCTGATACTGCAGAAAAAATCAATACTGAGATTGAAAAACTAATGAATGATGGTACCTTGAAGTTTCGTTATGGTGGAAAACTGATGTTTGCCATTCATCATTCAGAGGTTATTAAAAATATTGGAAGCGATAAGAATTTGTTGGAGTTTCTGTCTGTTTTATTGGATGGTAAAGCAAAATTATTTCAGAGCATCAATTTCATTAATGGAAGCCAACAGAAGACGCATTCGGACAGTATTCACATGACAACATATCCATTGGGAGGCCTTTTAGGAGTATGGATAGCCCTGGAAGATGTGGATGAAAATAACGGAGCATTGCATTATATCCCTGGAAGCCACAAACTTCCTTACTTCTTAAATTCCGATTACGATAATGAAGGAAATGCCTTAAGAATCGGTAAAAAAAGCTATAAGGCCTATGAAGAATTCCTTGAAAATAAAGTAAAGGAAATGGGATTGAAAAAGGAAATTTTCAAAGCCAAAAAAGGGGACTTATTGATTTGGCATGCCAATATTCTTCATGGTGGAGAGCCTCATACCGATAAAAACAGAACCAGAAAAAGCCTTGTGTATCACTTTTTTGATGAAAACAGCGTTTGCTATCATGAAGTTACACAAAGACCTGCGCTATTTGAACTGTAATATCAGAAAATATTAGTAATTTTGCATCCTAAAATTATGGCGAGTTTTTCAGGATATCTACCGTATGCATTTGCATTAATCATTGCAATTCCTTTTCTGGTTTTGCTTAGACAATTTGTACACTCGTACATTACTCTTAAAAATCAGGAAATCAAACTGCTTACCGTGAAGTCAAATTCAGAGAACAAAGCGCACTCTTATGAAAGAATGACGTTGTTTCTGGACAGGATAAAGCCATCCAATCTTATTCAGAGATTTGATAGAGGATTAGCTGTTCATGAGTTTATTTTCCTTACAGAGAAGTCAATTAATGAAGAATTTGAGTATAATTCCTCACAGCAATTATACCTTACAAAGCATTCATGGAAGAATATTGTAGATTCCAAAAATGCCATTATCGATTTACTTCATACTACCTATAACGGATTGAAAGGAGAGGTTGAACTGGACGAGTTCAAAACTATTTTTATCATGAACTATATGGAAAGTGATGATTATATTACAATCACGATAGAAGATTTAAGAAAAGAAATTTTAATAATAACTTAAAAAATAACAGATAAATAATGATTCCAAATTTTAAAGCACATCCATGGCACGGAATTTCTGCAGGGGAAGATGCGCCAAATGTTGTAAATGTATTTGTGGAAATTGTTCCTTCAGATACTATTAAATATGAAGTAGATAAAGAAACAGGATATTTAAAAGTAGACAGACCTCAGAAGTTCTCTAATATCATCCCAGCTTTATATGGTTTTGTTCCAAGAACATATTGTGATAAAGAAGTGATGAGACTTGCTGTAGAAGCAGGAGCTACTGATGTGACAATGGGAGATCATGATCCTCTTGATATTTGTGTTTTAAGTTCTCACAATATCCATGCAGGAGGTTTATTGATGGAAGCTATTCCAATCGGTGGTTTCAAAATGATCGATGGAGGAGAAGCGGATGATAAAATTGTTGCGGTAATGATCAATGACCATGCTTTTGGACATTTCAGAGATATTACTGAGCTACCAGAAGCAGAAGTTAAGAGATTGATGCACTATTTCTTAACATACAAAAACTTACCGGATGAGCCTGCAAAATGCAGAATTCAGGAAGTATATGGTGCTGAACATGCAAGAAAAGTTATCAAAGCTTCTCAAACAGACTACGCAGATAAATTCGGAGGATAAGAATTTCTTTCGAAACATAATAAAAAGACAGACGAATTTTCGTCTGTCTTTTTATTTTATGGATGGTTAGCAGGAATGTTTAATTTCTTTTGTAAACTGACTTTCCTTCTTTTATGGTTTCCAGAACGGTGATATCTCGGATTTTTTCAGGATCTATAGTTAAAGGATTTTGATCAAGTATGACAAGATCAGCCAATTTTCCTGTTTTAATAGAACCTTTTCTATTTTCTTCTTGCAATTGATAGGCTCCATTAATGGTAATTGCCTTTAATGCCTGAAGAGGAGTGATTCTTTCATCAGGTCCGAGAATTCTTCCTGAGCGTGTCTTTCTATTTACCGCTGCATATACTGCCGTAATCAGATCGGGTGGAGTAACGGGAGAATCATGATGGATGGTAAAAGTAATTCCAGCCTTTAATGCAGAATTGGCCGGACTTATAAAAGAAGCCCGTTCAGGGCCAAAAACACTTGAATAATGCCAGTCACCCCATAAATAGGTATGGGTAGAAAAATAAGAGGGAATGATTCCCAAATCCTTTATTTTTTGAATATGATCAGGACGGCTGTTTTGTACATGGATAAGTGTGGCCCGCAATTCCGGGTTGTAAATATTTTCGTCTTTTAATCGTTGAATAACCCGTATTGCCTGGTCTATTGCAGCATCACCGTTCACATGAAGTTGTGCTGTGATATGATTTTGAAATAGGGTTTTCAAATCTGTATATAATGTTTCATCAGTAAAGATAGGGAAGCCCTTATAATCTTTGGATT
This sequence comes from Chryseobacterium sp. SIMBA_028, assembly GCF_046535285.1. NCBI lineage: Bacteria > Pseudomonadati > Bacteroidota > Flavobacteriia > Flavobacteriales > Weeksellaceae > Chryseobacterium > Chryseobacterium sp. SIMBA_028. The sequence goes on from NZ_JAWRWZ010000008.1 coordinate 196,735, forward strand.
GTCCGTCTGGAGGGATTAAATACGGTATTGTGAGCCATGCTGTTTTACCTTGTGGAGATCCGTCATCTGAAAACTTAAATCCTGCCAATTTCAAATGATTTTCATAGTGCATATACTTTGGCTTGAAAGTATTAAAATCATTTTTAAGATATTCATAATCTGGAAAATACACAACATCTGCTTTAAAAAGATTTTGAAATGCTGCATTTTGTAAAAGAGCTACACTTTCTCCCATCGTTCTTCCATCACAAATAGTGGTTTGCCCATAACTTAGCCATTCTTCCTGGGCTTTTATCAGATTCTGTAGGGCTTGTGCCTGGGTATCTTTCCCTTTATTCATTTTTTCGGTTAAAGTAAGTAATGCTTTAAAACTTGCATTTTCTTCCAGTTTCCCATTTAATTTTCCGGTTTTTTTATCTCTTCCAAAATGTCCCCCTTCAGGGTCTTTTATTGATTCAGGTATTTCCAGATATTTCAGCATAGCAGTGTTGGCGACACTGGCATGGCCGGAAGCATGAATAACCATTATCGGATTGGTGTTACTGGCAGCATCCAGTTCCCCTCTTGTTGGATGTCGGTGTTCTGTCATAATAGCATCATCATATCCATTTCCGATAATAGGCTGTTTATCGGCTATTTTCTTTTCTTTAAGGTAATTTTTAATTGTGTTCTGCAGATCCTTAATAGAATTTACCGTGCCGTAGGGTTCTGGAGAGAGATCTACAGCATCCATAATTCCTGCTCTTGAAGTAAGATGTCCATGAACATCTATAAAGCCTGGAAGTAGGGTCTTGCCATTAAGATCAATCATTTTTGTTGCTGCATCAGCATAACGGTCGGCATCTGATTTTGTTCCTGTGAAAAGTATTTTTCCATTTTTTATGGCTATAGCTTCAACATCGGGAGAAAGATCTTCCATCGTTAGAATGTTACCTCCAAAATAAATCATATCGGCTTTCTCCTGTGGAACTCTGTTCTGGCAACTGCTCATAGGTATTGCCAATAAAAGAATGTATATGAAGTTTCTCATGGTTCTTTAATTCATTTCGTGGTGATAAACAAATCTACGAAATAATGGATTATTACGGTTTGATCTTATAATGTATTTATAATTTTGTTATATTTATAAAACTAATTACAATTTTTTAATATAAAAATAATAAACTATGGATTTGTTCTATTTAATTCCGGTTTTTGGGGTGATAGCTTTGCTTTATACATTTTTTCAAAGCAACTGGGTCAATAAACAGAATGCCGGAAATGAAAAAATGAAAATTATCAGTGGTCATATCGCTGATGGTGCAATGGCTTTTTTAAAGGCTGAATATAAGATTTTAACCTACTTTGTGGTTGTGGTTGCCATTCTGTTGGCAGTGATGGGTTCCAGTAATGCAAATTCTCACTGGAGTATAGGTCTTGCCTTTGTGGTGGGTGCTATATTTTCTGCATTGGCAGGCTTTATTGGGATGAAGATTGCTACAAAAGCCAATGTACGAACTGCAGAAGCAGCAAAAACTTCATTAGCAAAGGCGCTTAAGGTATCTTTTACAGGAGGTTCTGTAATGGGAATGGGAGTTGCCGGACTTGCTGTGTTAGGATTAGGAGCTTTATTCTTAATCGTTAAGCAGATTTTTGCACCGGATGCCACAGTAGATTCTCACGAAATGGAAAGGACGATTGAGATTCTTACCGGGTTTTCTTTGGGAGCAGAGTCCATTGCTCTTTTTGCAAGAGTGGGTGGAGGTATTTATACAAAGGCGGCAGACGTAGGAGCAGACCTGGTAGGAAAGGTAGAAGCAGGAATTCCTGAGGATGATCCTAGAAATCCTGCTACAATTGCTGATAATGTAGGAGATAACGTGGGAGATGTTGCAGGAATGGGAGCTGATCTTTTTGGGTCCTATGTGGCAACAGTTCTGGCCACAATGGTTTTAGGAAGAGAGACAATATCAGATGATTCATTTGGTGGCTTTGCACCCATCTTATTACCTATGCTCATTGCAGGAACAGGGATTATTTTTTCAATGATAGGAACTTTATTTGTGAAAATCAATGATAACGAAGGATTATCCACCTCCAGTGTACAAAATGCACTGAATCTGGGAAACTGGGGGAGTATTGTTATTACCGCTATCTCTTCCTATTTTCTGGTAACCTATCTTCTTCCGGAAAAAATGATTCTTAGAGGCCATGAATTTACCAAAATGGGTGTTTTTGGAGCTATAATGGTAGGTTTAGTGGTAGGAACGCTTATGAGTATCATTACAGAATATTATACAGCCATGGGAAAAAGACCGGTTTCCAGCATTGTGAGACAGTCTTCCACAGGGCATGCAACCAATATTATCGGTGGACTTGCGGTCGGAATGGAATCAACATTACTTCCGATTATTGTATTGGCAGGAGGAATCTATGGTTCCTATTTATGTGCCGGATTATATGGGGTGGCTATTGCTGCTGCTGGAATGATGGCTACTACAGCAATGCAGCTGGCTATTGATGCCTTTGGACCCATTGCAGATAATGCCGGAGGGATTGCTGAGATGAGTGAACTTCCTAAGGAGGTGCGTGAAAGAACAGATATTCTGGATGCTGTAGGAAATACGACAGCGGCTACAGGAAAAGGATTTGCTATTGCTTCTGCTGCTTTAACGGCCTTGGCATTGTTTGCTGCATTCGTAGGGATAGCAGGTATCGATGGGATTGATATTTACAGAGCAGATGTTTTGGCAGGGTTATTTGTAGGAGGAATGATTCCTTTCATTTTCTCATCCTTAGCCATCACAGCAGTAGGACAAGCCGCTATGGCAATGGTAGAAGAAGTGAGACGACAGTTCCGTGAAATTCCGGGGATTTTAGAGGGTAAAGCACAGCCTGAATATGAAAAGTGTGTTGCTATTTCTACAGATGCGTCTATCAGAAAGATGATGTTACCCGGAGCTATTGCAATCATTTCACCTTTATTGATCGGGTTTATTTTTGGACCTGAAGTATTGGGGGGATTTTTGGCAGGAGCTACCGTGTGCGGTGTTCTAATGGGAATGTTCCAAAATAATGCGGGAGGAGCTTGGGATAATGCCAAAAAATCATTTGAAAAAGGGGTGGACATTAATGGACAGACCTATTATAAAGGTTCTGAGCCTCATAAAGCATCAGTAACAGGAGATACAGTGGGAGATCCATTTAAAGACACTTCAGGACCATCAATGAATATTCTGATTAAGTTGATGTCAATTGTTTCGTTGGTTATCGCACCTACGCTGGCTGTTGTACATAAAGATAAAATTGAAGCCAACAGAAAAGCTAAAATTGAAAGCTTAACCGGAATTTCAAGCACTTCAGATACCCATACAGGTATTACAACAGGTCCAATTGTTTCTGGCGAAGTGAAAGGACATCTTAATGAAAATGGAGACTTTGTATATGAAACAGGAAATATTCAAAAGGTAAAACTAAAAGGAGGTAAAACAATAGCGATAGGAGAAACAAGCCAGCTTTATCAATTGTATAATATTGTTAATCAAAAAGATAAAACAGTTTTGGATCCTAATAAATGGTATACTATTGAAAATCTTTATTTTGAAACAGGATCCAGTGATCTGAAAGCTGGGTATGAATTACAATTGAATAACCTTGCTGAGCTTCTGAATGCCTATCCTGATCTGAAAATAAAACTAGGTGGATATACAGATAACAGTGGTAATGAGGAAAGTAATCTACAGCTTTCAAACCTAAGGGCACAGACTGCAAAACTTAAGCTATTGGAACTGGGAATATCTGCAGATAGAGTAGAAGCAGAGGGGTATGGCTCACAGCATCCGATTTGTGAAGCCAATGACACAGACGAGTGTAAAGCAAAAAACAGGAGAATTGATGTAAGGGTTCTTGCCCTTTAAAATCAATAAAAATAGAAAAAAGCACCGCATTTGCGGTGCTTTTTTTATCTGCGTTATCTATTGAACTATAGAGATGATAAAAAATGATTTTACAAGATGTAAAAGGTTTCTCAGATCCTTTAAAGATTTTTTCTGAGATGCTCCAATGCCTGTATAATTACTTCATCTTTTTTTGCAAAACTAAATCGGATATAATCTGAGTTTTGCTTTGAATTATAAAAGGCAGAAAGAGGGAGGCAGGCTACTTTTTTATCAATGGTCAGCCATTTTGAAAACTCTACATCAGTCATTGTTTTGGAGATATTCCTAAAATTGACCACCTGAAAAACACTTCCCTCGGCTTTTTGTTTAGTTTCTAAAGGCGTTTCTTTGAGCAGGTCATTAAAAATATCTCTTTTTTTCTGCATTATTTTTTTATTTATAACAGGATCAAATACTTCCAGATACTTTGCCAAAGCATATTGAGCAGGAGCATTTGCACTATAGGAAATATATTGCTGATGACCTCTGAACAAAGAGGTCAATTCTTCAGAAGCAAGCATGTAACTTACTTTCCATCCTGATGTATGAAACATTTTACCAAAGGAAAAAATACAAAAAGTCCTTTTTCTCAGCTCAGGATGAATAAATGAACTATAATGTTCAGCTTCATCATAACAATAGGTGTCGTAAATTTCTTCTGAAATTAAATAGATTTCCTGATCCTTGATTAATTCATACAGTTGATTCCAGTCCTCCTGCTTCCAGATTTTTCCCGTTGGATTTTGTGGAGAATTGATGATGATGGCCTTGGTTTTTGCAGAAATACAGTTTTTAAAAAGATCCCAGTTTATTGTAAAATCGTCTTCAAGATCATAATAGACCGGGGTGCCCTCATTCATTACTACTGAAGGCCCGTAGGTGTAATAAGATGGTTGAATAATAATAACTTCATCATTCTGATTTAAAATAGATTTAAGGGCAGTATATAAAGCAAAGGTTGCACAGGGAACAATGGTGATTTCATGAGCTTTAAGTTGGATTTTATTTTCCCGTTTTGCATTAAAGTCCACAATTTTTTCGATCAGTAACGGGCTTCCAGCAAGAGGTTCATAGTTATGAGTATCGAGGTTGGCAGATTCTTTTAAAAATGATTTCAATCGCTCATCAATATCAAAATCCGGAAGGCCTAAAGAAAGATCAAAGCTTCCATGTTTTGAAGCCAGCTCAGACATTTCCGTGAAAAAGGAATAATGAGTAAATTCATTAATTTTTTTCATTCATATTGTATTTTGTCAAATATAATGAAAAACAGATATTGTTTTGTATTAATTATTAAATATTCTCGTATTGATTACTTGGTTTTGTTTCGATATATTTAAAAATGAAAATTAAGTACGTAGCAATGTGTAACTTTTCCCTTGGATTCAATAAAAATTGCTATTTTTAAGAAAATTATTCTTTATGAAAAAAATACTTATTCCGCTATTTGCCATGGCTGTAATGACCGGTTGTGGAACGACACAGGTGTCTGATGGTACATCATCACACCCTGTTTCTACAAAACATAATAAGGCGTTTACGGATGCTTATAATATGATTAAGGCTGATGATCTAAAGAAAAACTTATACGTTATTGCCTCTGATGAAATGGAAGGCAGAGATACGGGAAGTAAAGGACAAAAGAAGGCAGGAGAGTATATTGTTAACTATTATAAAAGTTTAGGAGTTTCGCATCCTAAGGCGTTAGGGTCTTATTATCAAAAAGTTCCGTCAGACTTTATGAAGAAAAGAGGCAGTGGGAACCTTCCGGATTCTGAAAATATTCTGGCTTTCATAGAGGGTAGTGAAAAACCGGAGGAAATTGTTGTGGTTTCTGCTCATTATGATCATGTTGGAACAAAAAACGGGATCGTATATAATGGAGCTGATGATGATGGAAGTGGTACTGTTGCCGTAATGGAGATGGCAAAGGCTTTTCAGCAAGCTAAAAAAGCAGGTAAAGGTCCTAAAAGGTCAGTTCTATTCCTGCATGTTACAGGAGAAGAGCATGGCTTATTTGGTTCAGAATATTATACAGATAATCCTGTTTTCCCTTTAGCCAATACGGTTGTAGATCTTAATATTGATATGATCGGGCGTGATGATCCTGCCAACAGAGGAAAGCAGTATGTATATGTAATTGGTTCCGATATGCTAAGCTCTCAGCTCAAAGTTATTAATGAGGCTGCCAACAAGAGAACCAATAACCTGGAATTAAATTACAAATACGATGATCTTAATGATCCGGAACAATTATACTATCGTTCAGATCATTATAATTTTGCGAAAAACAATGTTCCTGTAGCATTTTTCTTTGACGGAATTCATGAAGACTATCATAAACCAACGGATGATCCTGAAAAAATTGATTATAAGCTGTTGGAGAAAAGAACTCAGCTTATTTTTACCACAGCCTGGGATATTGCTAACAGAGCGGATAGAATTGTGGTAGACAGAAAACAATAAAAACTTTAAAATAGTGAGGAAGAACAAAGACATAAAGTGTGTAATAAGAACTTTTTGTCTTTGTTTATACCAACAAAAAAAATAATGAATATAACCATTCGTGAAGCCAGATTAGAAGATATTCCTCAGATTCAGGTGATAAGAAACTCAGTAAAGGAAAATACATTATCTGATCCCGGTCTGGTTACAGACAGGGACTGTGAGGAATTTCTATTTGAAAGGGGGAAAGGCTGGGTAAGTGAAGCAGATGAGCAGATTGTAGGCTTTTCTATAGTAGATCTGAAAGAAAATAATGTATGGGCGCTATTTCTGCATCCTGATTTTGAAAACAAAGGAATAGGAAGAAGGCTTCACAATATGATGATGGATTGGTATTTTGAACAGAAAAAAGACAATATCTGGCTTGGAACTTCTCCAGGAACAAGAGCTGAAGTTTTCTACAGAAAATCTGGATGGACAGAGATTGGAAGCCATGGAAAAGGAGAGATTAAGTTTGAAATGACCTTTAAAGACTGGGAAACAAAAATGTTATGACACCAAAATTGAAATCCATAAGACCTTTTATCGGAGCGCAAAATTTTGAAATCAGCAGACAATTTTACAAAGATCTGGGGTTTGAAGAAGTTGTTTTGGAATCCAAACTATCACTGTTTATAAGAGAAGAAATAGGTTTTTACCTTCAGGACTATTATGCGAAAGACTGGGTTGATAATACCATGATCTTTATGGAGGTGGTTAATACAGATGAATTCTGGAATGAGCTTCAGTCTCTAGGGCTTACAGAAAAATATGAAAATGTAAGGCTTACTCCTGTAAAAACAATGGATTGGGGAAAAGAATGTTTTGTACACGATCCGTCTGGGATATTGTGGCATTTTGGTGAATTTTTTAGAAGAGAAATATGATTTACGCATTTGATACCTACTATTATGAGGATTATGCCAACACCGTGTGTATTGCATTTGATGACTGGACCTCTGAAAGAGAAATAGAAACTTTTACAGAACAAACAGACATCAATTCCGGTTATGAAAGTGGTGCATTCTATAAAAGAGAACTGCCATGCATTCTAAGTTTGTTAAATAAGATCGTGTTAAAAGATGGTGATGTGATCATTGTTGATGGCTATGTTACTCTTGATGATCATGGTAAGATTGGTTTGGGTGGGCATCTCTATGACGTTCTAAAAGAAAAATTTGCAGTGGTAGGAATCGCCAAAAATGAATTTACCACTCCCGATTCCCAAAGGAGAAATGTGTTTCGTGGTGAAAGCAGAACACCCTTATTTATTACAGCTAAAGGCATTGACGTAGACCAGGTTAAGCGTCATGTGGAACAAATGCACGGAGCTTACAGGATGCCAACCTTATTGAAAAAGCTGGATCAGTTAAGTAGGGATTAAGATCCAATATCCTACCATAAAGAGGTAGGATTTTTTTTAAAATACCAATATACCGATTGGTATAATTACTTATATTTGTATTTCTCTCCAATCAAAGGAGAATTTTTTTAACCAAAAACATACCGATCGGTATTTAAATAAGTGAAATATGAAAGATGCATTTATCATTGCAGCAAAGCGAACTCCCATTGGAGGTTTTATGGGGAGTTTGTCAGGGTTTACAGCTCCTCAACTGGGAGCTATAGCAATACAGAATACCTACAAGGACACATTGAAATCAACAGAATATATAGACAGCGTTTATATGGGAAATGTTTTAGGAGCAGGAGTGGGACAGTCACCAGCGAGACAGGCCGCTATTTTTTCCAAAATTCCGGAAGATAAGGATGCTACTACGATCAATAAGGTTTGTGCCTCAGGAATGAAAGCTGCGATAGGAGGGGCTCAACAAATCCAGCTTGGCCTGGAGAATATTGTGATGACTGGTGGTATGGAAAGCATGAGCAATGTTCCTCATTACCATTATCTGCGTAAAGGACAGAAACTAGGAAACGGAATCCTTGTAGACGGGCTTATCAAGGATGGTTTGTGGGATGTATACAATGATTTCCATATGGGAAGTGCTGCAGAATTAGGCGTGAAAAAATATGGACTGACAAGGCAGCAATTGGATGACTATGCATTGCTTTCCTATAAAAGAGCACAAGACGCAGCCTCTGGTAATAAATTTAGTAATGAGTTAATTAACATATCAATTGAAGGAAAGAAAGAGACAATAATTATAGATCGAGATGAAGATATAGAAAAACTCATTCCTGAAAAAATATCACTTTTAAAGCCCGCTTTTGAAGACGATGGTACCTTAACAGCTGCTAATTCAAGTAACCTGAATGATGGAGCTGCTGCGTTACTGCTAGCGTCCTCAGAGGCAATAAAAGAGCATGGATTTAAGCCGTTAGCAAGAGTTGTTGCCTATGCAGATGCAGCCCAATCTCCGGAATGGTTTACTACTTCTCCGTCTATTGCCATTCAAAAAGTGCTGAAACAGTCGGGTCTCACCTTGTCGGATATCGACTATTTTGAAATTAATGAAGCTTATTCTTCTGTAATTTTATCCAATCAGCAAATTCTGGGATATGATTTTGATCGGGTAAATATCTATGGAGGAGCCGTAGCGCTGGGACATCCCATAGGGGCTTCTGGAGCCAGAATTATAGTAACTTTGGTAAACGTCTTACGTCAGGAAAGAGGACGATATGGTATTGCAGCGATCTGTAACGGAGGTGGGGGAGCTTCAGCGATTCTTATTGAAAATATGAATTAAAAAAGAGCATTTTAGTACCGCTAAACAAAAATAGGGTATTGCTATAGAATGGATACAGGGAATAGATTAAAGGCTGATGAAGTTGAAAATTTGGATATTTATACTCCAAAAATGGTAATAGATAAGCAAAAACAGAGTGAAACTATTTTCTTTCAATTATTCCGCGAAATACTTTTTTGATAAAGATTAAATATAACCAATCCAAACTAATTGATAATTATATAATTAGTTTGGATTTTATTGATTATTTAAAAATGAAACTATTGTAAATGTTAATAAACTGATAAATGTCATTACGTTCTTATTTTTATTGATTCTAAATAAATATAAATTTGCCTCAATCAAATTAAGTACTTCATGAGAAAATTAACTACTCTTTCTGCTGTCATTTTATGCGGACTAATGGATGCGCAATATTGCACTCCTGCATTTGAATATGGTGCCAGCAGCAACATGATAAGTAATGTTACCTTTGGAAGCATTAACAATGCATCGACAACAGCTCCGGAATATTAGGATTTTACTTCAATTTCAACGGATCTGGTAGCAGGAAATTCATATCCTATCTCTGTAAAAGGACCATCAAGCACGTTTCCAAGTGATGTAGTGGTCTACATTGACTTTAATCAGAACGGCAACTTTGATGATGCAGGGGAAAGCTTTTTTATAGGCAGATTGGCTGCGGCTAATCCGGCAAATGCTTTTACAATTGATAGTTCAATCACCATTCCATCCAATGTATCTGGTGGGAGCAAAAGAATGAGAATTCTTAAAAATACAAATGTATCAGCTTATTCTGATCCTAATGCTCAGAATTCAATCAATTCAGCTTGCGAGCAGGTGTTAAGAGCAGGGCAGACTGAAGATTATACCGTGAATATTTCAGGAGGCAGCCCGGGCTTCCCGGCACCATACTGCGGTTCTGAAAATGTAACAACCCTTACAGTAAGCGAAATAAGCAGGGTAGAATTTGTTGGACTCACAAATGAAAGCCCTATTGATGGAAATTCATCAGTAATGGAAGACTTTACGGGAACTGTTTTCAATGTAAACCGTGGAAGTGGTTACCCAATAACAGTTACAGGAGGAACCCATGGGCAGGCCACAGTTTCTGCTTATGCCTACATCGATTTTAATCATAACAATCAGTTTGATGCAGATGAGAAGTTTAATCTTGGGTACCTGGATAATTCAGATCCTGTTTCCGGTCATCAATCGGGAGTAACGTCCGAAACGATTACCATTCCTGCCAATGCATTATTGGGAACAACTCGTTTCAGACTAGTAAAAGCTTATGAATCCAGTTCATGGATGGGAACTTTGGAAAATTTACCATGCCCGTCAGGTTGGTTTATTGGGCAGGCAGAGGATTATACCATCAATGTACAGCCGGAAAACCTTTCAACTACAGAGGTTTCAAAGGATTTATCAAAGAGTATTAAAATATATCCAAACCCTACTACAGGTTCTGTAACGATCAAAATCAAAGAGGGGTTGGAAAAGTATGAGGTCTACAATATTTCAGGGCAAAAACTTTCGGAGGGAACCTCTGAAATTGTGAATATGAACAATTTTGTTGCAGGTACCTATCTCCTTAAAATCATTACAAAAAATAAAAATATAATCACTGAAAATGTGATCAAAAAGTAAACACACATATCATATCTAATCATATCCATATCAATTTTTGTTTTTTAACCGGCAGATTCTATCTGTCGGTTTTTGTTTGAATAATGGAATCAGATTATTTAGCTAGAATCTCGAGAAGATCCTGTTTTGATAGGCCCTGAAGCTTTTTTCCATCTGTTTTGAATAGATTCTGAGCTAGTATTGTTTTCTTTTTCTGTAACGTAAGAATCTTTTCTTCCACCGTATTTGAGCATATCATTCGAACGGCGATTACATTCTTGGTCTGGCCTATACGGTAACTACGGTCAATGGCCTGGTTTTCTGTAGCAGGATTCCACCACGGGTCAATTAGGTAGATATAATCAGCTTGGGTAAGGTTAAGCCCAACACCACCGGCTTTTAGACTTATTAAAAACACCCTGATATCTTCATTTTCCTGAAAATTAGCTACCTTTTTGCCCCTGTCTTTGGTTTGGCCGGTAAGATATTCAAAAGGAATCCCATGGCGTTCCAGTTCGGGTTTTAGCAGGTCCAGCATTCCTACAAATTGTGAGAATACAAGGATTTTATGATCTTTCGACTTTCCAAGGATTTGTTCCATCAGAATTTCAATTTTAACGGCATGTTCACCGGAATAGCCCTCTTTAATCAGGATAGGTGAATTACAGATCTGTCTAAGCCTTGTAAGGCCTGTAAGCACATGCATGCTGTTTTTATTAAGATCATCGTCATCATTCGCTGCTATAAATTCTCGAAGCTCCTTTTCATAGGCATCATAAATCCTACGCTGTTCGGCATTCATTTCACAGTAGATAACTGTTTCTGTTTTTTCCGGAAGTTCTTTTGCTACTTGTTTTTTGGTTCTTCGGAGAATAAATGGCTTGATCTTTTGCTGAAGCTCCAAGGCCCGTTTACTGTACTCAAACTTATCAATAGGAATGGCATAAATATCCTTAAAATACTGTTTGCTTCCCAATAATCCGGGACAGGCAAATGAAAGCTGGCTGTAAAGATCAAAAGTGCTGTTTTCAACAGGGGTACCCGTTAGTACAATCCTATTTCTGGATTGGAGTAGGCGCGCTGCCTTGTACCTTTCTGAATTAGGATTTTTAATGGTCTGAGACTCATCAAGGAAAGTGTAGTTAAAGGTAAAAGTCTTCAAAAATCGGATATCCGAAAGCAACATACCGTAGGAGGTGAGAATGATTTCATAATCTGGAAAATGCGCTGTGGATTTCTTTCTGTCGGGACCATAATGAATTAAAGTTTTTATAGATGGTGCAAACTTACTGATCTCATCCTGCCAGTTGAAAAGCAGTGAAGTAGGGACAACAACAAGATTGGTAGTGTTTCCGCGTTTTTCTCTCTGGGATAAGATGAATGCAATAATCTGAAGCGTTTTTCCCAGTCCCATATCATCGGCAAGGCATCCTCCGAAATTAAATCCGTCCAGGAAATTAAGCCAATTTAATCCGTCATGCTGATAATCCCTTAGTTCTGCATTTAATCCAGCAGGAATATCTATTTTGGGGATATCTTTAAGCGCTGAAAACTGAGAAGAATAGGAGGTAATTTCATCCCATGTCTCTGTACTCAGTACCTCTTTTTCAAAAAGTGAAGAAACTTCTGTAAAGTTGATTTTTGGAATTTTTAATAATTCTTCATCAATTTCTCCTGCCTGAAAATAAGCAGCAATCTTGTCCATCCATTCCTCAGGGAGAATTCCCAGGGTTCCATCATCCAGCTGAACAAATTTACTTTTATTACGAAGGGTTCTGTGAAGCTGTTTTAGGGTAGCTTCTTTTGGTCCAAATCCAACTTTTAGCTTCGCGTTGAACCAGTCTAATCCGCTGGTAATCTGTATGTTTATTTTTGCGCGATGTGGGTTTAACTTATTGTTTTTTAATTCGTTGAAGCCCAGTATGATGATTCCTTCATTTCTCCATGTTTCAAAAGCTTCAAGAAACCAGTTATCGTCCAGAAATTTATCTCTGTGGAGATAAAAATAATCATAGCCGTCCATTTGCTCCTCAAAATCAGGATGCTGTTGCATAATTAAAGAAGTAAAGCGCGCCTCGGCTGCCTCACTTCTGTCTATTTTAAAGATGTTTCCGTTTTGGTCGGTATCGAAAATCTGCTTTCTGGAATAGACAGGAACTTCAACCTGGCCATACTTCATTACAGGTGTTATTCCAATATAATTTTCCTGTTGACGGAGATAAACCACTCTTTCAGTCTGATAATTCTTATCTTTAAGTTGTACTTTCGTTGCAGGCTGTATATAGCTATAATTGATATGGATACGTTCTTCTATATTGGATAAAATATTCTGCATGAAAGCTTCATATTTGGAAGAATGCACCAGTAAAATTTCATTGTTTGTCTTAAAAAACTTGATGATTCTGAGGATGTCCGGATGATCTACAAGACTGAAAGTGTTGTTGTTATAAACAAAATACTCGTTTCTGATGATAACATTTTTGAAAGGCACAGAAATATCATTAAATAATAATTCTCCTGTAATTTCATAAAACGGATCTTTCTTAAATACAGATAGTTGTACCTCTGCATCTAAAGTGTTAAGTTTAATGGTTGTAAGCGACTTTGAGGAGACCGTTTCAGCAATATCCCTGTCATGATAATACACATCAAGACCCAACGGATTTTGTACAATCAGTTTTAAAGCTTCCAATTCGGCGGAATTATATTCCTCATTGTAGTTGTTATGAAAGGAAGCAATGGCTGTATAGAATTTAATCTCCAACGGTTTTTCTGCTTTCCATATCAGCTGCATGGCATCTACAGAACTTACAGGATTTTTAATTTTTCCTGTCTGGGTTATTTCGGCTTCCATTAATGAAAAGACGAGGTGATTGTAGTACCGGTGTTTTCCTATCACCAATATCTGTTTTTTACCGGTTTCAAAAAGTGCCAGTTCCTCTAATTTCGAAGGTTGTTGAGGAAGAAGTTCTTTTTTGAAAAGGAGTTCATCCATCGGAAGCATTTCCTTAATTTTAGGCTGTATTTCAAGTTTCCCATCTATGTATTTCAACTGGAAATAAAGATCAAGATCCGGTTCATTTTCCAGGCCATATCCTTTTGCTTTTGGAATCAGTGTTTTTCTTCGAAGAGTATCATCAAAGAAGATCCTGTAGTTTTTTTCCTCCAGAATACAATGGATAATTTCTGCCTGATGTAAACAGAGCTGATCTTTGGAATGGTTACAGGTACATGAACACAGCAATGAACTGCCTATGCGGCTTATAGTGACTATAGGGAAGTCCTCCAGAGAGGTATTCTTTGTAAATGTCCCAATATTATTTTCTATGGTCAAAGGATAGATCTCACGAAAATCCCTCATACCAACAAAGGCACTTTCTGTGGTATGTTTCAAAAGATCATATACGGAAAGTGTACTGAGATTGGTGTTTTCAAGGATGTATTCTGCCATAAAAATTGATAAAGGCAAACTTACAAAAAACAAATGAATGGAAAGACTTCCGATGCTGTGGCTATTTTAGTCAATACATCAGGCTAATCTATTTTTGGACTGCTTTTTTTTGTATAAACTGGATGATTCTGCCCTGATATTAATCCGATAATTTTGAATAATAAATTATACAACATGAACGAAGATAAATTAACGAACCGAACCGGAGCACCTGTGCCAGACAATCAGAATATCCAAACTGCGGGACGCCGTGGTCCCGCTTTATTACAAGATGTGTGGTTTTTAGAAAAAATGGCTCATTTTGACCGTGAAGTAATTCCGGAACGAAGAATGCATGCCAAAGGATCAGGTGCGTATGGGGTTTTCAGGGTAACCCATGATATTACCCGCTATACAAAAGCAAAGATCTTTTCTTCTATTGGAAAGGAAACTCCTTTATTTGTTCGCTTTTCTACTGTAGCTGGTGAACGTGGGGCTGCTGATGCAGAAAGAGATATCCGTGGTTTTGCCATAAAACTCTATACAGAAGAGGGAAACTGGGATCTTGTAGGGAATAATACACCTGTTTTCTTTCTTCGTGATCCATTAAAGTTTCCCGACTTAAATCATGCTGTGAAAAGAGATCCCAGAACCAATCTCAGAAGTGCGGATAATAACTGGGATTTCTGGACTTTATTGCCGGAATCTCTTCATCAGGTTACCATAACCATGAGTGACCGCGGCATACCCAGATCTTACAGGCATATGGATGGTTTTGGCAGTCATACTTTTAGTTTTATTGATGATAAAAATAACCGGTTCTGGGTCAAGTTTCATTTTAAAACACAGCAGGGGATCCAAAATATGAGCAATGAAGAGGCAAAAGCAATCATTGGCAGTGATCGGGAAAGCCATCAAAAAGATCTATATGAGAGCATTGAGAAAGGTGACTTTCCTAAGTGGACAATGTATGTTCAGATCATGGAGGAAAAAGATGCCAGTAGCTATCACATCAATCCATTTGACTTAACAAAAGTTTGGCCTCACGGGGATTATCCTCTTATTCCGGTAGGAGAACTTGTATTGAATAGAAATCCATCCAATTATTTTGCTGAAGTTGAGCAGGCTGCTTTTAATCCTGCTTCTATAGTGCCTGGAATAAGCTTTTCACCGGATAAGATGCTTCAGGGGCGTTTATTTTCTTATGGAGATACGCAACGGTACCGACTAGGAGTTAACCATCATCAGATTCCTGTTAATGCTCCTAAATGTCCATACCAATCCTATCATCGGGATGGTGCCATGAGAACGGATGGAAACTTTGGAAGTACAATAGGGTACGAGCCTAATAGTTTTCATCAATGGCAGGAGCAACATGATTTTAGCGAACCTTCTTTGCCTATTGATGGTGCCGCTGCCCATTGGGATCATCGTGAAGATGCTGATTATTTTTCTCAACCGGGAAATCTTTTCAGGCTGATGTCTGATCAGCAAAAAGAGGTTTTATTTAAAAATACAGCAGAAGCAGTAGGAGGTGCACAAAAGTTTATACAAATTCGTCATATCAGAAACTGTTATCGGGCTGATTCTGCCTATGGAGAAGGAGTGAGTAGAGAATTGGGATTGTCTATGTCAGAAGTTTTTGACTATGAAGGGTATGAGATGAAGAAAGTTACAGTAGATACTATATAAAGAAGCGTTTATTAAATATTGATTTTTAGCTCCGAGAAGGATCCATATGTATGTATTTCCGGGGTGAAATCCTTTAGTTGATCATTCAAACTAAAGGATTTTTTTGATTCGATACTTTTTATTTTCAACCCATCCATTTTGGCTACAGCTTAATCCGTTTTGGCAACTTCTGCTTTTCTTTTGTTTCTGAACTTTGTCCTGTAATTTTAAACAAGAAAAAAATGAAAACAATTTTTATAACAGGTGCTTCTACAGGATTAGGAAAAGCAACTGCCCAATTATTTCAAAGCAAAGGCTGGAATGTTATTGCTACAATGAGAAATCCGGAAGCAGAGACGGAATTGGCTTCCCTGGAAAATGTAACCTTGCTTCCGTTGGATGTAACCAATCCGGCACAAATTCAATCAACGGTTAAAAAATCGCTTGAATTAGGTAATGTGGACGTCGTCTTCAATAATGCGGGATATGGTCTTATTGGGCCTTTAGAAGCGCTTAGCGATGATCAGATCGTAAAGCAGCTGAATACAAATTTATTAGGTGTTATCCGCGTTACTCAAGCATTTATTCCTTATTTCAGAGAGAGGGAAAATGGAACCTTTATTTCTACCACTTCAATAGGGGGCTTAATTGCGTTTCCTTTGGGATCAACTTATCATGCCACAAAATGGGCATTGGAAGGATGGAGTGAAAGTATGGCTTTTGAACTTAATAAATTCGGAATAGATATCAAGACTGTTTCTCCAGGAGGAATTAAGACTGATTTTGTAAGCCGTTCTTTAGATTCTGCAACCAGTCCTGCTTATGAAGAAATGATTAATTCTTTATATTCCAGCATGGAAGGAATGATGGAGGCTGCCTCTACACCTGCACAGATTGCAGAGGTGGTATATGAGGCTGCTACAGATGGTAAAAAGAAACTGAGATATGTAGCGGGCGAGGATGCAAAACTTCTATATGCACAAAGATTGGAACTGGGAGATGAAGCTTTCAGGGATCAGCTGGGAAAACAGTTTATATAATAATTCCGTAAATATACGGTATTGATTATGTGGTTTTTACATGTTTTTTTAATCGAAAATTTTATACCTTTACATTATGGAAAAGAAAGAAAATAGTCCTATGAAAATTTCATCCATATCGGAATTGCACAATTTGTTGCAGCTTCCTGGTCCGCTTCATCCATTGGTAAGTCTTATGGATAATGAAAGGATGAGTATCAATAATGACTTGATGGGTAAAAGTTTTTTATTGAATTTTTATAAGATTTCCTACAAATTTTCCATGAATGGTAAGAAAATGGGCTATGGACAGGGATATTATGACTTTAATGAGGGAGGAATGATGTTTACGGCGCCAGGCCAGATTCTTTCTCCTGAAGAGAATGCCGAATATTGTGGATATACACTTGTAGTGCATCCGGATTTTATCAGAAATTATCCTTTGGGAAAGACGATTAAAAATTTAGGGTTCTTTTCCTATGATACAAATGAAGCCCTGCATTTGTCCGATCACGAAAAAAGTATAATAACCGGGCTTCTGGATAGCATCAAAAATGAACTGAACACAGCAATTGATGAAGTAAGTCAGGATGTAATAGTGTCCTATATAGAGGTTCTTCTTAACTATAGCAACCGTTTCTATAAAAGACAATTTATTACAAGAAAAACTGTAAATAGTGATTTTCTGACCAAAATGGAAACGATCCTTGAGGATTATTTTAATGAACAGAAAACTTTAACTCATGGACTTCCTACAGTAGAATTTTTGGCCTCAGAACTGAATCTCTCACCTCATTACCTGAGTGATATGCTGAGGAATCTTACCGGACAGAATGCTCAACAGCATATTCATGAAAAACTGATTGAAAAAGCCAAGGAGTATCTTACAGCAACTAATTTCTCTGTATCCGAAGTAGCTTATGCATTGGGGTTTGAGCATCCACAATCCTTTAATAAACTATTTAAAAAGAAGACAGACAAAACACCATTAAATTACAGACAGTCATTTAACTAAATATAAAAATGCCCAGCTATTCTGCTGGGTATTTTGTTGCAGAGTTGTTTGTAGAATAAAAAATACCTTAGGTAGATGAAAATACTTTTTTAGGGATACAGCTCCTTACATTCAATATAAAAAAACTGACACCAATCTTAAACCAAAATAATATGAAAAAACTAACTCTTATCTTATTTCTTGTAAACGGAATGATGGTTTATGCTCAACCGTCCATAACAAGAGCAGGCGTTGATCGAATTAACAGCACCATTACACTCAAATCTGAGGATGTAACAGGAACCTCTATTACAGCAGGTCTGGCAGGGGCTAATGTTACCTGGGATTTCTCAGGCTATACCGGTACTAATACTCTTACCCTTACAACAAAGACATGTCCCGGACAGTCCAATTGCTTTAGATTTCCCACAGCGAACAGGATTACGACACCAACCGGTATAGAAACTAATGACTTTAATAGTATGACGGATACAGAAGCAACAATGTTAGGATCCTATTCAGGACCTTCATTGGGAGATGTGACGACTACGTATGTTAATCCATTGATTGAGTATAAGTTTCCGGTTACCTATCTGCAGCAATTTGATGATGCCTATGAGTTTAATAGTGTTTCCGCTGCCATTGGAAATACCAATGAAACAGGGCAGGTGAGCCAGACTGTAGATGCCTATGGAACCATAATAACTCCTACGGGAACCTATACCAATGTGTTGAGGATAAAAAGAATAAGAACTGCAATACAGACTATTGCAAGTGTACCAGCTCCTATTACCGCTACCTACACCAATGAATCTTATCAGTGGGTAAGCCAGACTGCAGGTCCGGTATTTAGTTTTGCCATTAATACCTTTGTCCTTTTAGGAAATACGAACACTGCAAAAACGGTATCCTATCTTGAGACAGAAGTATTATCAACCATTGATCTGGATAGTAGAAAAGCTGAAATATCAGTATACCCGAACCCAAGCACAGATGTTATTACTCTGAGATCAAAAGAGGAGATTAAAAAGGCTAGCGTTACTTCCCTTGATGGTAAGGTTGTTTTAACCGCTGAAAATTCAAATAATATTGATATCTCAAAGCTTCCGAAAGGAGTTTATATTCTTCATGGAGAATTCAGAAACGGGGCTTCGTTCTCCAAGAAAATCATTAAAAAATAGAAAGTAATTTATATTGAGTTTAATAAAAAAAACAGGAAAATCATAAATTCCTGTTTTTTTATGTGCAGTCCCTTTTAAAATGAATAAAGATCACTTAGCTTATGTTTTTAATGGATTCTATTTTCCATTGATCGCCCTTGGTAAGGGTATATCTATAGGTCATACCGCAGTTTTTCAAATGAAATTCGACCTTGCACGATTGTTCATTAATCGGCTTTACGGTGAATTGTATCGTGTCGATATTCTTTAAATCAGATTGATAATCATCCTGTGTCATAAAGAAATAATCATAGTCGAAACCAGACGGAGGGCCGTCGTTAGCCGGGTTTTGTTTGAAATATTCATTTCCATCCACATACCTTTTCTTATAAACAGATAGAAACTGTTGAGAAAATAAATCACTGTTTTCCAGAAATTTAATTTCTTTATCCACTTCATCAAAATCTATAGAATAATTGGATGGAGTATCATTTTCAGTCTGAGGTCCACCTTTTATGGAGTTGAAACTGTAGATTTTATCTTCATTTTCTTTATACCATTTCAGAAAGGTCTTTACTGTTTCAATCTGGGAATTATCCTGGACTTTTTGAATGGAAACGACTGTATTTTTGGGTTTTATGGAATCCTGTACTCCTGTTTTTATTACAGGATCTTCTTTTTTACAATGAGCAAACAGCATTAAGACAGTAGATAGTAACAAAGTTTTCCTTAGCATACATAGTTTTTTCAGACGCCAAAAATACAAAAATGTAAAAACAGTGTAGAAGTGTAATGTTATTTTTTAATCCTGTAATTCTCTCTGTAGGTATTGGCCGTGATTCCTGTACAACGTCTGAAATACCGACAGAAAAGGGAAGAATCTACAAATTGCAGCTGATTGCTGATCTCTTTAATGGAAAGCGGGGTGGTTTTGAGAAGTTCTTTGGCCTGTTTTATCACTCTATAGCTGATCCATTGCTTAATGGGTTTCCCCGTTTCCTTTTTGATGAAACTGCTTAAATACTGCGGGGAAAGATGCAATTGATTGGAATAGAATAAGACACTTCGCTCCAAATGCCCATGTTTATTCAACAGTTCAAAAAAATGCTCTATAATATCCTGACTTCTGGTTTGCAAAAGGCTGTTATTTCTGATGATTGGCAGGTAAAGCTTTGAAACGAGCTCGAGAAGAGCATAAAGTAGATATTGTACAGATTCTACCGTGCTTTGTTCCTTTGTTTTGGAATGATAATCCTGTATTAATTGAACGGTAGCCCAAATGAGTTTTCTTGTTTTGTTTTCTACCGGCATGGCAGGATTGAATTTGATTTCGTCACTGGCCAAAAGGACGGTCAGAAAGCTATAGGTGCTGATAAAATCCAGGGAGATATAAAAAACGGATAATTCAAGATCATCACTACAGGAAATATCTGCCAGATTTGTATCCGGTAAAAGCATTATGATGGAACTGCTCTGTATATGAAACGGGAAATTATTAATTTGAAGATCCATCCCTCCGGATGATACAAAACAAAGCAGCAATTTATTGAGTCTACTGGCTTTTTTATAAAAGTGGCGGATGCTGTCAGCCTTATATTCTTCAATATATAACCCCTCAAATTTTGGTTTAATATCTATCATCATACAGTTGGATTATTTCTTGGAATGGTTAATGCTTTTATCACTTGAATTACTGCGATCAAATGTAAGCAGTTAATTTTTCTTTTTAAATACCTTGTTTAAAATGGAATATAAAATATCAAAAATGGAATATATTTTATTGGATGAGTGTGACTAACTTCGCCAACGGAAATTTTAATCAAAATTAGTTATAATGCACGATAGAGAAACCTCTGCTACGAGAATGCCGACGGCCTGCTTTTTACTTTTCTTTGCCCACGGACTTGTTTTTTCTTCCTGGGCGAGCCGGATTCCCATTATTAAAAATGCTCTTTCCATTAATGAGGCCGAATTGGGAACTCTTTTGCTTTTGATGCCGATAGGACAGCTTTCTACAATGGTTTTGGCAGGAAAACTAATCAGTAAATACGGAAGCAGCCAGATTATTAAAAGCTGCTTTTTATTATATCCTGCTTTTCTTTTATTGATCGGGCTTGCTCCTTCTTATTGGGCTTTGGCGGCGGTACTGTTCTTCTTTGGAGTTACCGGAAATATGTGCAATATAGCCATCAATACACAGGCGATTGAAATAGAATCGATCACAAAAAGAACATTGCTGTCATCCTATCATGGGGCATGGTGCTTTGCCGGGTTAATAGGAGCGGTGGTTGGCTTATTGATGATTAACTTGAATGTAAGTACATTCTATCATTTTGTACTTACTTTCGTTCTTGTATTTTCCATTTGGTTTTACAGTAAAGGACATTTAACGAATATCATTCATAAAGTAGAACCTCAAAGGCAGTCAATTTTAAAATTTGTTAATCCTACATTGGTAGGATTAGGAATCATTGGGTTTTTGAGTATGGCTATTGAAGGGGCTATGTTTGACTGGAGTGGGGTATATTTTCAGACCATTGTAAAGGCACCGGAAAAGCTGGTTATTCTTGGATATACAAGCTTTATCTTAATGATGACTCTGGGTCGTTTTATAGGAAACCGCGTGATTGAAAGGTATGGAAAGAAAATTGTTCTTCAATGTTGTGGTATTCTGATGAGCGGCGGTCTTTTTCTCAGTGTTTTCTTTCCAGAGTTATGGATCTGCATTATCGCTTTCATGATTATTGGTCTTGGCAGTTCCTTAAGTGTACCGTCAGTTTACAGTACGGTAGGAAAGGTGAGTAAAGTAGCACCAAGTATTGCCTTGTCCTTTGTGTCCAGTATTTCGTTCCTCGGATTTTTAATGGGGCCACCGTTAATTGGATACATTGCTGAATGGTTTGATCTAAGATATTCCTACGGTCTTTTTGCCTGCTTTGGAATATTATTGGCCATTATGGCGGGACAAATGAAAGTATTTAGGAGTAAATAAGTAACTATTTTTTCATGAAGAAGAAACAGTCTATTTTCAAAATCATTAGTCTTCTGAAAACAGACTGTTTCTATTTTTATATCCAATTTTCTATCAGGTGGAACCACAGCGCTTTCTCTTCGTTAATAAGAAATACTGCGGATGATTTTCTTTTGTTTGTAATTCCCTCCGTAGTCTGAGTTTCGACGTATGTTGCCAGTCCGTGATGGTCAGAGTGGTGTATTTCTATATTTTCAACTTGCACTATACGTTCCGGAAATTTTCCAAAAACGGTTGGAAGCCAATCTGAAAACAGAGATAAGGTAACAGGATTTCCATCTCCGTTGATCATTGTGAATTCTGGAGAAAATCCGGAAAGTAGTTGTAGGTAAAGAGCTTCCTGATTCTCAGTTTTCCCTTGAAACCATTTTTCAATATTCTTATGGAATTCAATTATTTCCTTGGTAATTTTTTCTGGGTTGTTCATAGATTTAAATGTATAATTTTTTTAATTTTAAATAAAGTCTTTTATATTAAAGCTGGTGAATGTATTTTCTTAATTTGATATTACCCCATATTCCGATCATCTGGAAACCTCCAATCATTGCAATAGCCAAAGAGAACGCTTCATGAAAACCTATTATTTTTATCATATTAAAGAATAAGGTCCCAATAACAGCTCCTCCGGTTACACTACCTATCTGTATCCCAATACTTATGAGACCTGAAGCCTGTCCGGCTTTATCTTTAGTGATAAGGGAAATAGCTGTCTGCATAATAACAGGCATAATGGTTCCATGTCCTAATCCTGTCATAAATAAGGTAATATTGGTGATAAAAGAAGGCTTTTGCTGAAAGTAGAAAGCCAATGCACTGAAGATAAATCCTGCCATTAATAGCCCCAGTCCAATGTAGGTTATCTTATGAGGGGTCAGTTTTAGTTTTGAAACCATAAAAGGTCCCAGGAAAAATGCAATTCCATAAGGAACAATAGCAAGCCCAGTCTGCATAGAATCTTGGTGTAAAAACTGCTGGAGATAGTAAGGATAACAAATAAATAAACCCGCCGTAAAATTGTAAAAAAAGATGATGAGAAGGCTTAATGCGAAAGGCTTATGCTGTAAAAGTGTTGGGTCTATAAGTACCGGTCTCGTTTTTTTCATTAAATAGGTTTCATATTTTATGAATCCAACCAATAGAAGGGTACCTGCAAGCAGAATACAGAATATCCACCAGGCCCAATGATATTTCTGCCCGAAAATAAGAGGACATATAAGCATGAGTAAGGCAAAAATTAATAATAATGAACCTCTAAAGTCAATTCCGGAATTGATTTCCTTATGATGATTATCCATGGTAAAATGGATTCCAGCAATACAGATAACCGTAATAGGTACATTCACAAGAAATACCATTTCCCAGGAAAAGTTTCCCCAATGCATACTGAGAAGCAGCCCCCCAGCCAGCTGGCCAATCACAGAGGCTAATCCAAATACGCAGCTGAAAAGGTTTACTGCCTTGGGCTGTTCCTTACTACTGAATAGTACTTTTATAGAAGCTAAAACCTGAGGAGCCAGCAATGATGCCCCAACTCCCTGAAATAACCGTGCAATAATTAGCCAGGTTACGGTAGGGGAAAAGGCACAGGCCAGGGATGAAAATAAAAAAGTGTACAAGCCTAGTATGAAGATTCTTTTCCGCCCATAGAGGTCACCCAGCCGTCCTCCACAAACAACAAGGGCAGCATAGGTAAGCCCATAGATGGCAATTACCATCTGTAACTGATGGTCACTGGCTTTTAAAGCATTTTTTATGGAAGGTAAAGCCATATTGACAATAAAGTAATCTAATGGTGAAAGGAAAGCTCCTGCTATCAGAAAATTGAGCGCTTGCCATCGTTTCGGATATGTATTCATAATTTTTTATGCAAAAATAACCTCTTGATGTTCTGTTAAAATTGTACTTTTAGAGGAAAATATAGTGCGTAAATGAAAGGACTACATCTAGAAAGTATTAAAGTGAGAGAAATAAAGCTTAAGAGTGAAGAGGTCATTCTGAAAACTAAATCTTTTCTTTCATTTGTGTATGTCGTAAAAGGAAAAGGGAGTTTGATGTATGATGAACGCAGTATTGATTTTACAGAGGGAAAGCTTTTTATTATTCCACAACAGGAATCTTATCATTTTGAAAGCGAAAATGCAGTGTTAATTAGTATTGAATGTCCCATTGAGTTTATTGATAAAATACGTCTGGAAGCAGATCGTATTGAAAGTTGTGAAAACCTCTATAAACTGCAATATATAAGCAATAATTACCATGCCCGAGCCGGATGTGTATTTCGAAATAAAAATGATGAAAACTTTGCTGAAGCTCTTATTTTACAAATTGCAAGAGAGTTTAAGAATAATGCAGAAGATTATTTGATTATCCGTAACAGTATTTCTATTTTGCTTAACCTTATTGCCAGAAATATTATTCAAAGTGAGACTTCAGATTTGCAGGAAAACAAAAAGGCGTTCTCTATCATGAAGATCATCACTTATATTCAGCAGCACATAAAAGATAGAGAAAAGACAGGAATTCAGTCCATTGCTGATCATTTTGGTATTTCCGGGAATTATTTTGGAGAATACTTTAAGCAGCAAACCGGAGTTTCTTATCAGGATTACTTATTGGATTACCGACTGAAGCTTGTGGAAACTTATTTACAATACAGCAGTATACGATTGAGTGAAATAGCCTACGAACTTCAGTTCAGTGATGAGAGTCATCTTTCAAAAATTTTTAAAAAATATAGAGGGGTTACGCCGGGGGAGTATAGAAAGGGTTTTAAATAAGAAGAAAATTTGAGAGAGGAAAGTATAAAGAAGCCTTTATTTATTAGTTTATTTTAAATTATATAGTTAACTATATAGTTAGCTGTATAATTAATATATTTACATCAAATAATGTTAAATGGATTTTGATTTTATTAAGGATTTAGGATATAAGGCTTTGGATAGCAGGCTAAAAAGAATCAGTGACAGGATGTCACATGATGTCAGAAAATTCTACAAGGAGTTTGGGATAGATGTAGAGCCCAATTGGTATCTTGTTTTTATGTTGTTACAAAAAAGGACAGAGATTTCTATTACTGATATTGCTGAACCATTGGGATATTCACATCCGTCTGTAGTAGTAATCGTAAAAAAAATGACAGAAAAAGGCTATCTGGTGATTAAAAAAGATAAAAAAGATAAACGGAAACAGATTGTTTCATTGTCTCCCAAGGCAATAGCAATGCTTCCTCAATTGGAACTCGTCTGGGAGAGTTGTGAAAAAGCTATTTTAAAATTACTATCAGATGATATATCCATTTTTCCTTACCTGGATACTATAGATCAGAAGTTAAAAACTGATTCTTTCCATCATCGATTTAAACAAGAATACTTAAAATCAATACACTCATGAAAACACTTATTCTCATCACCACATTGTTTTTTTCCAATCTTATGATTTCTGCTACTGAAACCAAGGTAATGATAAGGGCAAAAGCAAAAGACGCAAAATTTATTGGAAGTTCATTAGGAGGGGCTCACATCATTGTCCGAAACAAACTCAATCAACAGATTTTAGCAGAAGGAAATACAACAGGAACAACAGGAAACACAGATCTGATTATGAAAACGCCTAAAGTAAGGGGAAATTCAATTATTGATGATCAAACAGGAGGATTCCTGGCGACCATTGACATAGATGAACCCACATTTGTTAACATAGAAGTTATTTCTCCACTGAACAGTAAACAAGCACAAGCGGTGGTAAGCACAGAGTTGTGGCTGATTCCGGGAAAGAATATTTTAGGTGAAGGAATCACTCTCGAAATCCCTGGATATATTATTGATATTCTAAAACCCAGAACTCACCAGTATATTGGATTGAAAACCATTAAGGATAAGCCTTTTCTATTTCAGGCGAATATCGTTATGATGTGTGGATGTGTTATAGAAAAAGGCGGAGTTTGGAATTCTGATGAAATTGAAGTGAAAGGAATCCTTAAGAAAGATGGAAAATTTGTAAAGAACATTGACCTGTCATTGGTTTCCACCAATTTATTTGAAGGAAGTCATATCATCAATACTGCAGGAAATTATGAACTTATACTATATGCTTACCATGAGAAAACAGGCAATACAGGAGTAGATAAAGTAAATTATGTGGTTTTTGAATAATCATTGAACTTTTCAGCAATGTTATTGGAAAACTTTTATTCTTTTTGCAACAGCTGCTTTCTGTATTTTATTCCCCATTCACCCATGGTATCTATAATGCTGTGAAGACTTTTTCCAAAATCAGTCAGTTCATAATCTACAGAGACGGGCATGGTGTTGTTTTGGGTTCGCTTGACCAGATTGTTCATTTCAAGAATCTTCAGTTCTTTGGATAGCGTTTTTGAAGCAATGCCCTCAACCTGTCTTTTGAGATCCATAAAGCGGAGCTTTCCCGTATAATATAAATGACTGATGATGATGGTTTTCCATTTTCCATCAAGTAAATAGATGGTGTCTCTTACCCCGCGGATATGGTTTTTACATTCCGGATCGATTTCGATTTTTTCCTTTTTCATATTTCAAAAAATAAAGCTTCAAAAATACGGAATTGATTTAAGTTAATACAACAATAAAAACACCTGGTTACCGCTGGGTAACTGGTTACTGAAAGGTAACAAGTGATAGATTGCAACCATAAACAAAGTAACTTTGCCGTGTAAAATAGGGAAGTAGGTCTACAGATAAGAGACTATCTTCAAATACATAACAGAATAAGTAAAATAATAAAATGATGTCACTAGAAGAAGCTTTGAACTGGCGATCTGCTACAAAAAGTTACAACGGAAGAATAATTGAAAAAGATAAAATTGAACAAATATTGAACGCTATTCGCCTGGCGCCATCAAGTTCTGGTTTACAGCCTTTCAAGGTTTTTGTAATTACAAACAAAGAACTAAGGGAAAAGCTACAGCCCATTGCATGGCAGCAGCAGCAGATTGTACAGGCTTCACATATACTGGTTTTTGCTGCATGGGACGAATATACGGCGGAAAGAGTGGATGCTTTCTTTGAATTCAGCAATAAGGAAAGAAATTTGCCATCTACAGCCACAGATGATTATCGTCTGAATTTATTGGAAATGCTGGATAAAAAAACAAAAGAAGATCATTTTGTGAATGCATCGCAGCAAACTTATATTGCATTAGGATTCGGATTGTTGGCTGCTGCTCATTTGAAAATTGATGCAACGCCTTTGGAGGGTTTTGATAATAAAGGAGTGGATGAATTGCTTAATCTCCCGCAACAAGGGGTAAGAAGTACAGTAATGATGGCGCTGGGATATAAAGATGAAGACAATGATTGGTGGGCAAAACTTAAGAAGATAAGAAGGTCTCATGAAGAACTCTTTATTGAACTTAATTAATGGCCATTTCCATTAGAATATAAGAAAAGGAGACCTTAATGGCCTCCTTTTATATTTTTAGATAAATAGGATTTCACTTATTCCCAAGTAAATGTATACGTATACTTTAACCCATTTGAATGAACATACTTAGCTGTTAAAGGATAATTATCCTTATCATACGTAAACTCTACAGTATATCCCGTTGTCGATCCGTCTACAAGGTTTTTATTGTCTGAAGATGTTGTATTATGATCGTGTTGATAAACAAATGGATCTAATACTTTATCCCACGCAATCGAATTGTCTTTAACCGTGGTAGAAACATTGGTCTTTACTCCTGAATCACTGTAAACATTTGTTATACTGCTTCCATTTTTATCCGTATAGGAAATTTCCTGCTGCCATTTCAAATTTCCTGTTCCGTCATAGTATTGTACTGCGGTTAAGTTATTGGAAGACTTTGTTGCATCATTTGTGTAGCGGGTAACCTGGGTTAGGATTTCCTGACCTGTTGACTGGTTGACTGAAAAAATTGATCTTTCAGAAATAAATTTACCTGTATAAGTATAGGTCTGATAGTTAAATAAAGTATATTGTGAGTTATAGACCCTTCTTTTTGTTTCCAAATCATTGGTATATTCTACCACGGTGATATTGGCAGGAACTCCATTGTTGTAATTTGTAATTTGTTCAATAGCTCCCTTACTGTTGTAGGTAAATTTATAAAATGGCTGATTGTCCTGCTTAACTTCAATTATTTTCTTTGCTTTTACAGGAGTGGTATCCTCGGAATCAGAGCTGCATGATAAGAATACTGTAAAAGGTACAGCTAATAATAGTAATTTTTTCACGATTATAATTTTTTTGCAAAAGTAAGGGAATTTTTTTAATTCATTCTATTGAGTACTACATGAATAGGGCCTTTTTGCTTTTATAGGGAATCTAAAACAGCCCAATCTTTTGTTTTGTCAAGCCAGCCTTTCCTGTCATTTTCACTAAGTTCATAAAGAGGACCTATAAAATGATTCGTAATGGAAGATACTCCACAGTATTCCAGAATACCTTTTTGTAGTTGAATAAGTCCGCTTGATCTGTATTCCTCTTCATACACAGCTATGGATAGATCTCCGGCAGTAGTAATGATTCTTCCTGATTTGCTGTTTAACAATCCCTCACTTGTTCCTTTTTTATTACTTTTAAATGCTATTCCCGGAAGAAAGGCCCTGTCAAAGAAACCTTTCATTATAGCGGGCATGCCAAGCCACCATATAGGATGGATCCATACCTGATGCTCACTCCATTGAATGTCTTCCAGCGCCTTTACAAGATCAGGCTCCAGTTCCATTCTTTGTTGATAGCCAAACTGTAGGTTAGGGTTAAAATCAAGTTCTCCAATGGCAATATATCGTACCTCTGAACCGGCATTGGTCGCCGAATTGATATAGGAATCTGCAATTACAGTATTAAAGCTCTCTTTGTTCGGATGCCCGTTGATGACAACAATTTTTTTCATGTGGTTTGATACAAATAGGGTTGAATAATTCTGTGTGAAATGTCTATAATGATCATAGTTTTACAACCACTTTGCCGATGGTACGATTTGTTTCAACCTGCAAATGTGCTTCAGCCATCTCATCAAATCCAAATACATGGGATACATGAGGTTTCAATATTCCATTTTGCAATAAAGAAGCAATATGCTGCATATCTTGTCCACTGGAATAAACAGACATAAAATAGCATGCGTGAAGTTGTTTTTCCTGAGCCTTTAGTTCATCCTCTTTTGTATATCCCGAGGGCAATGTGACAATAGTACCGAATGGCTTCAGCACCTGTACCGATTTTTGAAAATTGGCACCTCCAACGGCTTCCAATACAAAATCAATATCATGCAAAGCTTCCTCAAAGCAAACATTTCGATAATCAATAAATTCGTCTGCTCCTAGTCCCAATACAAAGTCTTTGTTTCCTGCAGAACCGGTCGCGACTACATGTGCGCCAATATGTTTTGCTATTTGTACTGCAAAATGTCCTACACCTCCTGATGCAGCATGGATGAGGACTTTATCTGTCGGCCTTAGCTTACCATAACGATCAAAAGCCTGCCAGGCCGTTAATGCTGCCAGAGTGCTGGCGGCAGCTTCAACATGGGATATGTTTTCCGGTTTCAGGGCCAGATGTTCGACAGGGGCGGCAACATATTCTGCATACGCTCTGCCATGTCCCACAAAATTAATCATCCCAAATACCTCATCACCAATGTTAAATGCAGTGGTTTCACTTCCTGTTTTGATTACTTCTCCCGAAATATCCCAACCCAAAATCAAGGGATTGTTCATTAGCAGATCTTCTGCTAACGGAGCCAGCCGACTACGAACCTTGACATCTACAGGGTTAATACTAATGGCCTTTACTTTAACAAGAACTTCGTTTTGCTTTATCTCTGGTATTTCTATATCCCTATAGATAAGGTTTTCAACACCTCCAAATTTTTCCAGCACGATTGCTTTCATATTGATATTTAATTTGTTTATGCAAAAATAGACCGTAAAAAAGATAAAAAACAGGTACATTTAAAGCTTGTTTGGGTATCTTTGCATCTATGGCAAGAGAAAATATCCATCAGTCCCTTGAAGTATTCTATGAAAAAGTAGAGGAGTGCCCGTTGCGTGACAGACTGTTCAATTTTTTTGAATTGGTGTATGTTATTTCAGGTAACGGAGTTCATTTGGTCAATGGGAATAAAATTGCTTATTCTGCCGGGGATTTGTTTCTGATTACGCCCAATGATTATCACGGGTTTGACCTGGACGGAATTTGTGAATTTCTGGTGGTTCGATTTGGAGAAAACTATATTCGGGAATATCAATGGAAAAGCATAGATCACATAGAATGTCTTTTATACTACGCTTCCCATTTGTCAGGTTCAGTATTGATCAATAATGATGACAAGAAAATGACAGGTTTACTGATGCAAAACCTGCAGCAGGCTATAGAGCATCAGTCAGTTTATAATGAAGATCTGATCCGTCATTTGGTAAATGCGGTGCTTGTACTTGCTGCAAGAAATATTGCCGTGATTAAACCAGAGAATATTTCCTCTGGTGCAGATATCCGTATTTTGCAGATACTGGATTATATTCAGGAATATATTAGAGAACCTAAGCTTCTGAAAATAGAAACTATAGCCAACGAATTTGGATTATCTCCAACCTATCTTGGAAGTTACTTTCGTAAGCAATGCAATGAATCTATACAGCAATATATCTCTTCATACAAAATCCGGTTGATAGAACACAGATTGCGTTTCAGCGATAAAAGGGTACATGAAATTGCTGATGAATTTGGATTTGCCGATGAAAGCCACATCAATAAGTTTTTCAAAAGGCACAGAGGTAAAAGTCTTAAGGCCTATAGAGTAGAAGTGAGCAGCTAAGCACAGGATGATTCAAAAATCTAAAGATCACTAAATACATTGATAATAGCAGCAACAAGCTCTTTTTCCACAGGAGGGTTGGAAGATGCTTCCGGTACCATTGCCCGCAGATTACCCTCATCATCACGCTCGAAAACTACTTCACAGCCATCAACATCAACGTAGAACTTGTAACCGTGAGAAAAGGTTGCCAATCGTACATTAAATGTTAGTTCTTTGCCTTTATAAGTTACGGGTAATTCAAATTCTTCCATTAATTGCAGGGTCTATGTATTCAAAATTCTAAGCAAAGTTCGGAAATCTTATTTTAAAATACCTGTTTTAAGGAATGTTTTGAGGTGTTTTATTATAATGTGCTGACTGTAAGGATAAAATGAAAACGCAATAGCTGCTTTATCAAATTTTTTCAAAGAAGATGTATTCTGATCGGGATAAAAAATAGCTTAGGAATGAAATATTTTAAATAATAATGAATATCTTGCCTTTTGCATGAAGAAGCTCGGGATAGTAGTATCTGTTGGCTTATAAATTGATGCTGTAAACTTTATTGAATTTTTGATTATTGATGAACAAGTCGGCTATATTTTTAATTTTCTTTTTAAATGGTTTTTTCTTTTTAAATGCGCAGGAAAAAAAAGACTCTCTTTATTACAAAATAGAAGAATTTTCGGATAAAAGAAAAGTTACCAAATTCATCCATCGCTTGATATTCCGAAGGGAGGCTGATTCTACCTCTGTTAAATCCAGAACTGAAAAAATGCTGCAGGAGACTTATAATAAAAAGTACATCCGAAACATCAGGGTAGAAACCATTGATCCTTTTGGATATGACTCGAAAGACGAAAAAGAAAGATTAAAATGGTACGATTGGATTAAAGATCATCTCCATGCTGCCACGAGAGCCTCTACAGTTGATAATTATTTACTTTTTAAGGAAGGTGAAGAATATAATGCACAGAAACTCTATGAATCTGAACGTTTACTGAGAGCAACACCTTTTATCAATAGAGTTAATATCAGTGTTTCTGACAGTACTTCCAGCAAAGATTCTATCGATATTGTTGTAAGAGTTCTGGATTCCTGGAGTTTAAAACCCAGAATTAGTTATTCCGGAAGCAAAATAGGTTTAGGAGTCACTGAAGAAAATGTATTGGGATTAGGACATACATTCGATTTTCTTTATAGAAATGATTCCAAGGAAAAACAGGACTATCTTTTAGGAAGCTATACCACCTACAATCTTTTTGGCTCGTATATCAATGCTCAGATTTTGGGCGAACGGGACTTTGTAAGAAATGAAAGAATTAATTTTAGTGCCAGAAGAGACTTCTTTTCACCCTTAACGAAATGGGCAGGTGGCTTTACGTTTGAGTATTTTAAGCGAAATGTTTTACTCCCAACAGAAACTGCGGATACTAATTTTCCTGAAGTTCAAATTAAAGTATACAGTCAGGATTTATGGGGTGGTTATCAAATTCCGATTTCTTCTGATTCTAATGAAAAAGTCTCCAGTAATATTGCTGTGATAGGAAGATTTCAGAATTATCAATATAAAGACAGTCCGGGAATTGACCAGTATAAGTACTTTAGCTCCTACAACAGCTTTCTGATGTCTATTGGATTTATCAACAGAAAATTTTCGGTGCAGAAGAATATTTTCCAATACGAGCTGCCGGAGGATATTGCTTATGGTAATTCATTGAATCTTACCGCAGGAGCTTTATCAAGAACTAAAGAAGTAAATCCCTACGTAGGAATTTCTGCCTCTTATGGTAATTTTACAAAACTGGGTTATTTCAATTTAAAAGCGCAGTTTGGAAGGTTTTTTAATGAAGATAATCAAAATCGTGAGTCTTTTCGCCTGGACGGAACCTATTTTACGAATCTTATGGATTGGAAATTTGCCAAAGTAAGACATTTCTTTTCTCCGACTTTAGCATTAGGAAATCCACAGCATAATTATTCCTATAAAGACAGAATAAATCTTACTTCTGCAGATGAGTTTCCTGTTTACAATTCAGACTATATCGGAACTAAAAAGTTGGTTTTGAGATATCAGCTTCAGCTGTTTATTAATAAAACCTGGAAGAATTTCCATTTCAGTCCATACTTAACGGCAGCAGCAGGATGGTTAGGAATGCCGGATGATAAACTGTTTAAAACAAAGACAAACACAAAAATAGGAATTGGTGTTTTAATTAACAACCCGTATCTGGTTTTCAACAGGATTCAAATTTCGTTCACCTATTATCCTCGTGTTCCTTTCGACAATAATTCTGCTTTAGACTTTAACAGCAACCGAAATAATATGTTACCAATGAACAGCTTTACAACAGATATTCCTCACTTTGTGAATTTTGGAAATTAATAGTCCTGCCGGTTATCGTCTGGCTGAGGTATTTTTTATCTCATTTTATACTTTAATAATTTAAGATTAAATTATATTTTCTTTCGAAAGGCGAAAAAAAAGTTCGATTCTAATAAGGCATAAGGCCAAAGAGAATCGAACTTTTTTCAATATTTGATTAGGGGATATGCTTCCTGAAAAATAATCTTAAACGACTTATTTCTTTGGATGTAAAGAGAGATTATCCATGTAAACGGCCTGATGCACCCCATTCAGTACAACTTTCAGTCCCAAATGCGAATCTTTCTTTAAAGAAATATTTACTACTTTTTTCTCCCCCGTTATCTTTGAAGGTTTAGCAATTGAAACATATGATTTTGTGTCAGAAGGATTGTTTATTGAGAAAAGCTCCAATGTGGTTTCTCCTCCGTTATCAGAAAGATCAAGGGAAAGGGTATAGTTTCCTGCCTTAATTTTTGGAGTCACTAAATACATATTTTCTCCCGGGCTGGTCATTGAATAAAAAGTGATTTTTTTATCATTAGCATAAAGCATTGCTTTTCCAGACTGAGCTGTCCAGCATTTGTTAATATCCTTCCATGTATCAAAATTTTCTACAAGGGTAGATACCGTTTTACATTGTGCATTGGCTGTTAGAAGTCCGCCGAAAACAGCTATTCCCGTTAATAAGAGTTTTTTCATGTTAAACTATAAAATTGTTAAGTAAAAATAGGGAAAAAGGCTGTATTGAAAAGGTCTTGTTTTTATGATTTAAGTTAGGTTTGGATACTCTGAACTATTTTATTTCTGAGAATTATTATCATAAAATATAGCCGATAATCGGGATTGTCTTATTTTTCAATTCTCTTTAATATTGACTAATATGATGAATAATATTTCAAAGCATGAAAATAATAGCATTTAGTTTCCTTTTTATGTTGACATCCGCTACGGCTTGTACACAAAAACAGGATATTTCTCCAAAAATAAAGACCATAAATAGTATTCCTTTTTTAACCAAGCAAAATGATTTTATCTATGTAGATAAAACAAGTTTGAAACCTGTCACGACTCAAAAATTCAAAAGTGCATCAATATATACTCCTACAGGTTTTGCAACTGTTGGAAATGAAAAAAATGAATATGCTGTCATAGATGAAAATGGTAAAATAGTGCTGGATTTTTCAGCTGATGAGATTCATTTAGATGTTGTAAACGGACTTACATTTTATAAAAAAGATATTGAATACGAAAAGAAAATGCCTGCCTGGAAATGGGATTGGAATATCATGGGCAGTGGTGTCAAAAAAGAACAAACCTATCATAAAATTGAAATTGGAGTTTTAGAAACCAAACAAATCTTACTTAGTGAAGACATTCCTTATCTGGATGATAATTATTATCTGAACTTTGTTTCAGTAGATGAAAATCATGTTTTTTGGAATGAAAACCTTTACGAAATTAAAAAAAACCGTTTAAATAAAATAGAAAAAAATATTGCTGAGCTGTTAGAAAATAAACGTTTTATCAAAGCTTCAAATACAGATTTTTCAATATATGAACTGGGTCAGAAAAAAACAGTTCACAGCGGGCTGAAAGGCTCACAAACACTTTCAATCCAATTTGGAAAGGAAACTATAACGCTGAAAGAAATTAATAAAGAACGCTATGAACCAGAAGTTCCTAAACTTTTAGTAGATTATAAAACCAATGATGTTTATCCTTTTCCACAGTACGAAAAGGTATTTCCGAAAGAAATTACAAAGGCAACAGCTTCACAAGTTGACTTCATTAAGAAAACGTCTTTGGTATATTCTATAACCAATTCACCTTATTTTTTATTGGGTGTTTTTAATTATGATCATGAGGTTTGGGCATTCGATTGGCTTTATATCGATACCAAAGGAAATGTTGCAGACTCCATTGATAAATATAATTTTAAGGTTTTGGACCAGCTTGGAAATATGGTATGGCCTGATAGAAAAATGATTTTGCCCGATCAATTCATTAACAAAGACTGGAAATTTGGAAAAATAAATTCTTATCAAGGCATGAATGATTTATATCTTATTCGAATTGAAGACAAAAAACAACTGAGAACCATGGGACTGTGGAGTAGCGATAAAAATACTTGGGAGATAAAGCCAGAATACCATGCTATTTCAGTTTTGGATACAGAAAAAGAGATCTATGCTCTTCAAAAAGAAGAAAATGGTTTGTATACGCTTTATGATAACAAGAACAAAAAAAATATTGGATCAAAAGCTTATAAATCCATTAATTCGGATGGTTTGGTGAATGTCAAGCTTAGTTCGCAGGAAAGTATTTATTATTATATTGATATCTATTCCGGACAAGAATACAAAGAGTGATCATATAAATATGCTTACCATCATTTACATAAATCTATCAACTAAATATTTAATCTGAATATGCTTTCATCCGCAGATTTACACCTTGAAAGAGCATTGATTCTCACTGCTTTGATCCTATTTTTAGGAGCGGGGTTTTCCTATATGTTCATTATTTTTGTTATTAATTCTGTAAGAAAAAAACAAAAAAATGCAATTTATTATATCCTTTCCTTTCTAATTTCCGGAATTATTGTATTAGCTTTAGTCACATTTTATTTTTATATGATGTTAATTGAATAGATTGAAATCTATATACCCTAAATCACTTGACAAAAACGAAATAAACTGGAATGGATTAAACCCGATTCAGGGTGAATTATATGCTCCGGAAAAGAATACAAAAGAGAATCAAATAAAAAAATAAAATATTACAACCATGATTTTTAGAAAGCTATTGCCTGTTGTTGCTTGTGTTATAAGTATGTCATCTTTTGCCCAGATAAGAACAGGAGTATATTTTTCTTCAGATAAAAAATACAATGAAATTATTGAAGATGTTGGAAATCCCTTACCAGGAAATCCGGTGATGATTGTACAATCATTTGTCCCTAATTATGGAAGTTATATTTGGTTTTTGAATGAAAGCAAATCTGAAAAACCTGCTTATTTGGATGAAAGTCCAAAAGATTTGCATGCCGGGATTTTTCTGGAAGATCATGGCGGGCTCATTCCGCAGATCACCTTTAAAGACTTTGCAGGAGGTCTGGCACAACCTAAGTATCTCGTTAATTTCTGTGAAATTGGTGATGCAGACAATGATGGTTTTCCTGAGTTTTATCTTACTTATTTTGAAGAATCTGACGGTTTAGATGCCAAGCCCCTGAAAGTCATTGTCTATACCAATAAGGGTGAAAAAACACTTTCAAAATCAAAAATTACCGGATGGATTCCATTTCAGGAAGAAGATCAATATCGTGAAGAAAAAGATGCCAATTTCAAATTATTGCCCAAAGCGATAAGATTGAAAGCCGAAAAAATATTGAAAGATGCGAAAAACGGAATGAACTAGAAAATCTATGAAACTACCCAATCACTGGCATCGCTTTATCAAAACATTTCAGAAGAAATTTGATTCTGAAATAGTGTATGACATAGTACATGTTTTTCAAGATAAAGAAGCCGTCAACGAGCGTTTTACTACTTACGAGTTCGAAACATATTTGCCTGATTATATTCCGGTAGCTGACGACTCTGGAGGTCAGCTAGCTGTAATTTCTAAGAATGATAGGGATACAAAGGTATATCTTACCTCATATGGAACACTACAGGAAAAAGAGTTCAAAATATTGGATCGTGATTTACTGCATTGGATGCAGCAAAAATTTCCTTTTGATAAAGAAGATGATAGAATGTCTGAAATAACAACAGAACAAAAAGCGTCATTTGAAAGAGAAAATAATCAACTAATACAAAAGGTCAGTCAATATCCATTGCTCCTGAATTTCTGGAATCAAACGTATTCAGTTGAAAATTTATGTCTGCCGGAAAACTATCCCGAAGTAGAAGATATTCTGGCGTTCCAAGAGGGATATGCTTTTAGTTCTGTTGTAAGTGAAAAATTAATAGGAGAAAAGGCTGGAGACTTCAAGGAAAGTTGGTTAGTGATTGCCAGCAACTATTTTGCAGATCCTTTTTTTGTTGATTTTAATGATGCACAGGAGAATTTCCCTGTATATTTCGCCTTTCATGGTGCGGGAAAATGGACCCCTATAAAAGTTACAGATCGTATCAATGAATTTCAAGAAATACTGAACAAGATTTTCGAAAATAGATTTGATAGAAACTATCTTGATTCTTTTCTAAAAGAATTAACAATTTCAGGCAACGAGTTTTGGGATGAAGTGCGCCAAAATGTTTTAGATATGCCGGATCGTACACAAGAAGAGCAAAACGAAAAGAGTGACGAGTCAGACTGGCGCGAAGCCGAAGTATACATCATAGATATAGGTCCCAATAAAATGAAAATTGTTTCTTTATTAAAGGAAGCATACCAATTATCAGGGACTGAAGCTCTTCAAATGAGTAAACAAAACCGAATTTTATACCACAAGGGCCCTTACAAATGGATACAAGCAAGTGTTCAAGAATTAGAAAATTTAGGGGTAACAGTAGAAATAGTCATGCTATAAATTGATGATGATGATGGGGGTAAAGGAACATCCCTGAAAATGATGAAAAACCACCATTTTCAGGGATGTTTTCATCTGGCATCTTTTGTTACTTTTAACTCATATATTTTTAAAAGTAAAGCGGTGAAATACCTCATGATTTTAACTTCATTTTTAATATTGTCCGGCTGTAAAACCGATGCGCAAAAATTGAAAATTTCTGCCATTTATACTGAACCCAAAAAAGTTACCAGAGAAATTCCTGGAACAGATTCAACACATACTTTTACAACTCGTACGGAAGTTACAGAGCGACTGGCTCCTATGATTTTTATGCTTTCTAAAAATGCTGAAATACTCAAATTTCGTATACAGGGAAATATCAGTTCCAGTGGACATTCCATTCATCAGATAAGAAAAATTCGTTTTGAAAAAGGAGAACAAAATGGAAATTACATGACCCTGAGGTATTACGTAGAGATTAAAAAAAAGCCAGGCAAAGAAAGTGCTAATGTACAAGGATATAACTATACCAAAGATGAGGCCTACAAAATACCAGATGATGTCAAATTAATAAAAATAGAATTGTACGAGGATAGGATCAATGAGATATCAGATACGAATCCCAAGCTTATTGCCGAACCAATCTTTAATTTTTTTGCAAAAATCTAAATACTTGAAAATGATAATACGTATTTCGGTACGTAAAATAAGATACCAATTCTATGAAACTTTACAACTACGGGATGACTTCAAAAGCAGGATTTCAAGATTGTGCTCCAATTTTGAGAATTATTTTTTAACGAAATGGAATGCTCTTATTGAAGAATATTAAATATTAAGTTATGGGTAAAAGCAATAATAAGATAAATCTTAGTGAAGAAGAGGCTGTAAAAATAATTGTTGAGCTTGATCAGATTGTCGTTTCATTTGACAAAATAAAAAGTCATTTTGCAGAAGAAAAGGATATCCAGAAACATGATAGGACCCTCAGCGATTATATTGTTAACGAAAAAGTAAATCAGACACTGGCACAAATCAGAAGTTTATTATCTTCCAAATTTTCGCTTACAATAGGTGAAGATGATAAAGATGATCTGGAAAGAGTATGTAGTAGGAATCAATATTGGTCTCCGGAAGATAAGAAAATTCCTTCCCTTTCTTCCAATGTTGAAAATTGGCATGAAGAAAATTTATCAACACTTACTTATTCGATAATCAATGATTTTAATTGTCTCTATCAGCTTCTAACCAAGAAAAAACAAAATATTTATGCCTTTGCTTTGGTATTGGATGATGATTGTATAACTGCTTATTCGGTAGTTTCTACAAAAGAAAGTTTAAAGAAACTTCATAAAAATAAAGAATGGGACGCTCCTGAATGGTGTTGGGGTGTAGGAGAGGGGGATGTGAAAGATGGTGTAAGCCATTTTATTGAAAGGCTTTTGAAGCATTATTGGAATAATATTGCACCATTATTTAAGCAAGGTTTTGATTATGCTCCGGAACGTCAAAAAAATCTACAGTTATTTACAGATGCAATGTGTAGGGCCAAGCATGAACTGGTGAAAAAATATGGCAATGAAGTCGAAAAGATGGCTTTTTACATCAGTATACCGGGAGAACCGATTGTAGAAAAAAACAGCGCATTAGCCATTAATAATAAAGATAATACGAAAGTAAAAGAGCTATTGGATAGCTTATACATATAAAAAACAGAGTACTTTCTGCAGATTAATTTGAAAACAAAATTCAACAAAGCGGAAATCAAATGTATTTTACTTTAAAAATATCCATTTTTATATGAATATGAAATTAATTGATTGTACCAACCATAATTTACAAACATTTGGAGTGGTTTGCGGACATCTTAAGACCGATGGAAAGAATTTAGGCTTCCATGAAGAAGAAGCTGAAGACCAAAGGAAACCCGATGCGTGGTGCAATGATTGTCATGAGCGCTGGCAATTTATGAATCAATCTGAAATAGAAAGAGAGCAGTGGGAAGAGATATGCGATTTTAAAGTGGTATGTGGAGTTTGTTATGAAAAAATTAAAGAAGAAAATCAGACGGTCAATAATTTTGATATAGAAGTTTTGCCTGTTGAAAAACTCAAAACTCAACTTTCCAAACAAGAATATTCAACCATGGCAGCTGAATATTTCCCGGTGTGGGTGCCTGATTTGTACGTGGATATGATTTCAACTCTTGAGACACAGGTTATTTC
Source organism: Chryseobacterium sp. SIMBA_028 (assembly GCF_046535285.1). NCBI lineage: Bacteria > Pseudomonadati > Bacteroidota > Flavobacteriia > Flavobacteriales > Weeksellaceae > Chryseobacterium > Chryseobacterium sp. SIMBA_028. The sequence goes on from NZ_JAWRWZ010000008.1 coordinate 236,687, forward strand.
TATAGAATCAAAACTGCTGAATGTAGAAGAAGCTTTGAAAGTAAATCTATATCGAGAAAAAACAGAGGAATGGATTTTTGCAACAAGCACAGGTGAGGATTATTGGACATTTGATACAGAGCAAAACATTATTTATTACGAAAGAGTAGGAGATGAATTCGTTACAAAAAAAATGAATATTCATTTTGATGAATGGCTGCAGTTTTGTTTTCTTCTACAAAAATTAGATCGTATTCAGGAAAAATATCTGGTTACTATTGCCCTTCAGAAAGCATTACAACAAAGCTTTTCTATCATCAATCCAGTATTAGTTGATCACTTTAAAAATATTATTTAATGATAAGTCGTCCGGGAAAATACCAGAAATGTTTAGAAAACAGGTTTAAAACATGCCTATGAATACTTTACAAGACTTAGAAAAGGAATTTAATTTTACTTATCCTGAGCTGTATAAACAATTATACGATGACGGGATGATCATTGACGATATAGGCTGGAATACCGATGTTCTTTTTTCTGCGTTAAAGAAAAATCCTCCTTTGCTTTTATTTGGAAACGATATCGAAATTTGGGAGCCCATCTCTTTTCGTGAAGGAATCAGGGAAATTATTCATCACGAGGTCTACGACATCGACCCCAAATACCGAATGGTTCCTTTTGCAAGCAATGGTGCTGGTGATATGTATGTTTTTCAATTGGATAGGCAGGTGAATGGAGAAGTTCCCATTACCTTTTTTCGGCACGACTCAGACGCTGAAATTGTAGCAAAAAATCTTCAGGACTTTATCTTTAGACAGCTTTTGGAATCTTTAACAGAAATAGATGAATATTCAATGTTCTATGAGGATTCTGAAGAGAAAATCAAACAAAATCTGGATAATCAGCTGAAGACACACCGTAAATATTTAAGACCTGAACAAACTGAAATTCTGGAGAATGTTCACCAACGCAATATTTTTGAATATACCTACAGAAATAATGGTAGTGAGTTCAAAAGAAATGGTCTGCTAACCTTTGATGAATTTGAAAAACTCATTAAGCAGGAAATTGCTTTTGAAAAATTAAATACAAAATTTGATTATTGGAAATAGAGTAGTTGCTCAATACTTATAAAAAAACACAATGATGAAAAAGAATTTTGTCTTCCCGTTTTTGAGTGCCCTGTTGATTATCCTCTTCAGTTGTAAAAATCTGGAAAGGAAAAAAACAAATTTCCAGAATTATCTGAAAAATACCAACTGGATTGTTGATAGTGGCGGACTTATGACCCCAGATGGCGAGAAAATCTATGATCTATCCAAAAGAATAGACACTGCCATTATTTTCAACTTTCATGCTGTAAATTTTTTGGATGAAGAAAAATTCAAAAGTTATGACGCATGGCAATGTGGAAACGATTGCTTCACAGAGGTACATGGCAGATATTATTTTACGGAAGCCAACCAGATAAAAATGGAAGTCGATAGTATTAGAAAATCTGAATTTTGTGACGCGCCTACACAAATATTCAAACCATCAAAAGTCATGTCTTTTACCCTTTCAAAAGAAGGAGAAAAGCTAAAATTAATAAGAAAATAGAATGACAGATTTAATAAGAATATTCCCCGCTTACGAAGCCGTATTTTATGATGACATTGAAAATCATAAAAAATATTTTCTTCCGATTTGTTCAATTAATTTAAAGATGATTGATCCATCAGAAGATCAATGGCTGCATATTGTTTCTGTAAAGGAAATTTATGACGGTTGTGTCGGGGAAGATAAGCCGGAATATCACACACAATTTACCAAAGCCGATATGTTTGGCTTTGATGTTATTGACGGCAAATACAAATTTGATGCAGGTTGGAATTATTTTTCAGCACATACCGAGATCACTCCGGAAGATTATGGAAACAATTATTCAGATTTGGAAATTGAATACAATATGAATGAGGTGATGTATCAATTAAAAAAGGAATATTACCAAAAACACAATAAGCTTTATGATAAAGATTTCAATCGTCCGGGTTTAGAGGTCTACGACATTCGCCGTTTAGAGCGTTTACGAAAGCTTACGGTTGAAGATCTGGAGAAAGATGGTTACTCAGAATATGCGGAGGAACGTTTGCAAAATAAGCTTTTCGGTATTTTTGAAGAACTTAATACCAATGTGCTCCCCCTAGAAGAATGCAATTTCGGAGGTGGAAACCTCATTGAAAAACCCTTTAAAACCGACGGAACCCTGATGGATTATATTGCATGTTTGGAAGGTTATGATTTTCAACAAAATTCTGCAGACCAAGTGTTTTTATTTTATGACAAAGAGCTTAAAAAGGCAGTCATTTGTTTAGAATACACTTAATCTGAAAGAAAATTCAACTTTGCAAAATATATAAGATAAACAGTACATGGAGAATAAAGAAACCTGGATAGACGGAGATACGCTTTTTTATAAAGATCATGGTAACATTGAAAATACAAATATTAATGCACTAAAATATGCTTATGTACAGATTTTAGGAGACGTACCCTTTCTGTTTATTTTTACAGATCATCAACACTATATCTCTACTGAACTACATGGTTTTGAGGAAGTATATCACGAACTGTCGGATCGTTTTCATTTTGATGACGAAACTTTTTTTGCCGTACGTAAGGCAAGAAAAGAAGATGATAAAGTGAAAATTTGGGCAAAAAAAATGCCTCAGAATTATCAAGTTTTGGAGGAGTATCATGATGATGGTGATATTGGCTACGAAGTATATACTGAACCCAAACAGATGATATCGTGGGATACTACCTATGAACAATTGGAAGCATGGGGTTGTGTAGAAGCTTATTTTACCGACTTCGGGGCTAAATATTTAAGATTCAAATATCCGGTTAGAATAGAAAGTATTCTTATTGATCAATTGGAAATATATACAGACAATATCAGTATTAATCGCCCTGTACAGGAGTTTTTCGTAAATCTGTACAATGAAACCAATACTGATAAAAGCTACAAAGAACTACGCGAACTTTGGATTGATGACGATATTGATATTAATAGTTACGGTTATGAAAGAGACGATCAATGTTATCTGCAATTTGCTTTGGTAGACGGTATAAGTGCTTCTATTTGCTATACTTATGATAAGGAATATGGGTATGATGATGGAAGTACATCGCTTCATTTCTATAACAAAAGACAATACAAGTATTTTTTAGAAAATAAAGAATATGAAGAAGTGATGGAAATTTCCGAATTAATATCATTCCCCAATAAATTAGAGTTAAGCGTTAAATATATTGATAATGATGGAGTTAAACATATTCCACTTAAAGTAAAAGAACTGCTGCAAGAAAAAAGTGGTATCTGGCTGGACCGTGTTAATAATAAAATCGGATTTGCGGGAATAGATACTGCATTGATTTTAGACCTTGAAGAAATTAAATATTTTACCCTTCAGAATGTTCTTCCCGCAAAAGGAGCAGGGTATGCAGACCTTATTGTTCATCTTAAAACAGAAAATTATTTATATATTTTTACAGAGGACACCTATTTCTTTGATCAGTTTGCTGCACAATTGGAGCAAATGACGAAAAGGCCGGTTGAAGTCCCCGAAGCGTATTATAACTGTTAAATCATGCATATCAGATGTATATAGGAAGGTCTGGAAGAACTGACTATTGAAAATAAAGGCAAATTGGTGGATAAAAACATTTCTTTTCTCGATAAAATCCCAAATCTGAAGAAACAGCCTTGTCAAGGCTAACAAAATAAATTAATGATGAATAATTTTCAAGCCAATTTTCCTGTAACATACCAATTATTACGTGTTTGGTTCAGCGACATAGATTATGAAGATATTACCTATGAAAAGGTGATTGAAAACTATAAAAAGGTAACAAAGAAACAGAACTTAGAGTTATTAAAATTAGAACTACCAGAATTAAAAAAGGAACTAGATAAAAATACGATTAATCATCAATACATATCTCATCTTTCGAATATTTATTTTGAAAATAATGATGATGTATTGAAATGGCTCAATGAGATATTGATCTATCTGGAAGAAAATTAAACAGGAAATCTTTCGCTGTAGAGCATGGTTTTCAAAATGGATGAGCGGGTATTTTGCCTATATTTACGTTCTTTAATTCAATACAATTTAAAAGAGATAAGGGTTTGATGTACAGGTTATTATTTATATTTACTTTACTTATTTGTCCGTTTTTTGCTCAAGCACAAGATGTTTTAAGCAAATTAGAGAAAGAATATAGCCATGCTTCAGACAATACAATAGAGCAGCTAAATCTTGCTCCTAAATATGCGACTGCCTTATTTTTTCATAACCATAAGCCTAAATCATATCAGATTTTACAAACCAATATTTCTATTGCAACAAAACAGTCCGATGGAAAGTATGCCACCATTCTGTATGCTGTGCAAGCTATGAATTACAGACTTGACAATAAAGAAACTGAATCGTTAAAAAGTCTGGAGACAGCAAAGAAATATAGCTTAAAGACTAATAATAATGAAGCTAAAGGCTATTTTCAATATGCAAAGGGTTGGATTCTAACGCGTAACAATAAAACGGAAGATGCTGTTGCTGCCTACCTAAAAGCTATTGATTATTACGAAAACTCACCAACAACATCTACACTCTACGGAAGGTTTGGCAACGTAGCCAAAGAGTTGTCTGCCATTTATTCTAACCTGAATGAATACCAACTGGAAGAAAAATACAGCAAGCAGTTTTTGTTGCTGGCATCCAAACAAAACGATCCCAATCTTACTTTCGATGCGTATATGCGAATGGGTTATGTGTACGAACAGAAATACGATCAAAATCCATCGAATATAGACCTAAGAAATAAAGTAGAGCAATATTATTTACAGGCTATCACGATTTTTAACAAGCGTAAGGATGCCATGCTCAACAAAAGCAGCCTTTCTTATGCAGCCATTAATTTGGCCAATCTGTATACAGGTTTTGATAGAGATAAGGCCATGCAATATGCTCAGTTAGCCAATACTGTAAGTCTGGAAACAGGTGAAGCTATTCATATTGCTTCTTCATTTGGAATTATGGCTGAACTAGCCATGCAAAATAAAAATTACGATCTAGCCAAGTCTTATTTTCTAAAAGCTTCCATGGAAATTGGAAAAAGCCCGGTTAGAGATCAGAATATAGAACTGTCTATTTTAGAATCTTTGTCTCGAATTAGTGAAGAACAAGGCAATTACAAAGAAGCGCTGACGTATTATAAAAGTTATGTTGATAAATACCAAAGCCTTTACAATCAGGAAAAACTGGATATTACCAAAAGACTGGAATCTCAGTTTGAGAAAGAGCGACAGGAACAAAAATATATCAAGCTGCAGCTGGAAAGTGATAAAAAAGCACAGCAAATCAGCTTGATGAACATTCTTCGGAAACAGCGTGAACAGGTTTACAATAATTTAAAGCTGGTAGAAGAAAATCAGCGCGAACGTCTAAAGTTTTCTGAACTTGAATCCGAAAAAAGAGCGCAACAGCTTCGTTTATCAAAGTTAGAAACACAGCAGAAAAACAACGATATTAATACCATTAAAAAGCTTTTAGCCTACAAGGAAAAGATCAATACATATTACGCCATTTTCATTTTTATCTTCATTGTGTTAATTGCCCTATTGTTGTATGCTTACAGGCAACGTGTTCATTCTTTGAAACAAAGAGATGAACTGCATGCTTTGGCAATGGAAAAAGAAAAACAAAATTTAAAAATATCAACTCTTACGGCATTGCTAGAAGGACAGGAACAGGAGAGAGGCCGCTTAGCTCGTGATCTTCATGATGGGTTGGGAGGTTTGCTTTCAGGAACTAAACTTCAATTGTCTTATTTAGATCCTCATAAAACTCAAACCATACAGGAGGGAATTTCAAAATCGATTGGCCAGATTGATGGTGCTGTAGAAGAATTGAGACGTGTAGCGCATAATTTAATGCCTGATTTATTAATGAAATATGGTTTGGAAGTAGCCATTCAGGAATTTGCCTCCCGTATGTCCAATGCTACGTTAAATATCCATACTGAATTTATCAAATACAGCAATTCCATATCACAAGACAAGCAATTATTGCTGTACAGAATCATTCAGGAGTTGGTAAATAACGTTATAAAACATGCCGATGCTTCCGAAATTATTATTCAAATAAGTGAAGAAGAGAACGTATTAAACCTTACGGTGGAGGATGATGGTAAAGGTTTTGACCATGCAGCCTTAGACATGAGAAAAATAGCAGGTTTTCATAATATAGAATCAAGAGTCCAATTTTTAAAAGGAACGATGAACATCATCTCCGAATTGAATGTTGGAACCAGTATAGAACTTCAAATTCCTATTCATTAAACATGATAAAAGTAGCCATAACAGACGATCATCCATTACTATTGGAAGGTCTGAAGAACATTTTAGGAAATAGTGATACGATAGATGTAGTAGATTGTTTCAGAAACGTTTCAGAAATGAATGCAGGTTTAGCAAAACAAGCTATTGATATCTTGTTGCTGGACATCAATTTGGTAGATACCAATAGCATCGAACTTATAAAACCTTTAAAGAAGAAGTATGAGAACCTACAGATTATTATGCTGAGCGTTCACAACGAACTGCCTGTCATTAATAGTACCCTGTCTGAAGGTGCTTTGGGATATATTCAGAAAAATGCTTCTGTTTCCGAAATTCTGGAAGGGATTAATACCGTATATATTGGAAAGCAGTTCTTATGTTCGCAAACCAAGCTTATTCTGGATAAAAAATCTTCAGACGGATTAAATCAGGTTCCAAAATTAACCAGAAGAGAAAAGGAAATTCTAGCCGAAGCAGCCAAAGGACTTACCACCAATCAAATGGCAGAAAAGCTGTTTATAAGCCCGCACACCGTAGAAAGTCACAGGAAGAATCTCATAGAAAAATTTCAGACTTCTAATCTTAGTTCAGCCATTAAACTAGCTATAGAATATGGTTTGATCATTACATAAAATAAAAAGGCCTGCTTTCGTAATGAAAGCAGACCTTTTCTTATATAATCAAATAATTAGGTGTGTAAAGATTAATCTTTGAATCTGATCTCAGCCTGAAATAGGTTTTTCTTACCTATCAGATCATAATCAGCGTTATATAAAGGATGATACATGAATACATAAGTACTTCCTTCAACATCTTTTAAATTGATGGCCTGATCCACCATGATATCATAAAATCTGGTAACGGTGCGCGTAGCAGTCCATTGTTTTAAGTTACCTTTAGGATTTTTATCAAATCTATGATCTTTTGCATCCGTATAGTACCAATATGATGGTGCTGTATCCATCAAAAGTATTTCTTTGTCCTTGTTATACAATTCTTCCGCCATGCCCGTATTCTGAAACCATGAAACTTCCGGATTGTAAAGACCTACAGCTGCTGTATAAATGCTTTTATCTTTAGTTGCTCCAATTAGAAACCCCTCCAGGTCTGTGGACGCAAATTCGAATTGGAAAGTAGATTTTTTCAGTTCATAAATATTGTTTACAGGCTCAATGACTTTTCCGTCCTGTTTAATAATGACTTTTAATGATTGTGCGAAGGTCATTATACTTAGTAAGGAAAGAAGAATTGTTAAACTTATTTTTTTCATGGTATATCTTTAAATAACTGCTGCAAAGATATTGGACTTTTACTCCATAAACACTGGCTGATATCAGGGGTTTTTATAATATCTGAGTTTGGATATATTTCTTTATTCATGCTTCAAGTATAATAGTCAATGACTATTTTCCTACTTAAAATAAATTTGGTTTTAACTGAATTTTGATGAAAGCTGTCTTTTGTTTTTTGTCTTTCGATGGAGCTGAGTTGGTAGGATAAACTTCTGCATAAAAGGTGTCATTATCTGCCCAAAAAGCTTTTGTTTCGTCGCCTATTTTAAATTTAGTAAAGTTGACATACAAAAGACTTTCCTGATTATTTTTTTGTTCCAGATATTTGCTGACCTCAAAATCACTTCCTACATCGCTATTTGAAGAAAGGTAAGAAATCCATTTTTTAGTAGGAATAATCTGAGGATAACCGGCGGTGAAAATTTGAAAATTAGATCCGGATTTTATATTATAAAAAGAATAGTAGGTATCTGAAACTTCTACCGAATTTTCTTTGAAAACTTCTAAATGCAGAAAAGGTGATTTTCCTACATATTCATTGGATAATGTACCGTCTTCTGTAGATACATTTTCGTGTTGAACAATGATCGTTTCTTTGCCATTTTCGGTGTTTATCCAGTTACCGTCTTTTAGTTTTATATAAGGATTTTTTACTAAAACCTCATCGATTCGTTTTTTATTGGCGGTCTTAAATTCCTGCTCTGAAACTTCTGATATGGTACCATACTTATTGAACGATTTGTTTTTTAGATCCTGAGATGTTTTAAATATACTGCTTCTGATCTCGTATAAATCCACACCCTGTAAAGTCAAATCAAATGCTGCCGTAAATTCTGATTTTAAAACAAAAGCTTCAATGCTATTTGAAATATTATTATTAATGCTGTAATGAATAGAGTAGAAGTCATCGAATTCTTCGAATCCATAGTAGTTATGCAGCTTATTGTAGGCTATTTTCATATGAGCTGCATCCTTATTCGGAGCTACAAAAAAGCGGATAGAATCTAGCTTAGCAGATAGTTGAAATGGCACATTTTGTACATTATCTACTCCTTTTATTTTTTTGAAATCGGTAAATGCTATGGCTTTCTGAGCAGCTGTTGTTTCTGTTTTTGTGACTTCTGAAGTTTTATTTTGAGGATTACAACCTACAAAAACAACTACCATAGATGATATAAAAAACTGATATGAGATTTTCATTTATTATTTTTTGATCCAAATATATCAGCATTCAAATTAGCGAACAACAAAAACGCTTAATATAAGGGAAAATTGGCTGAAAACAGGGATGTATTTAAAGCTGCTCGAATAGATGGCTTCGTTTTTTGTCTTATTCTCCAAATAAATAATTCATGATATTTTTTTCACAAAGCATTGCATAGACTTTCAAATGTTGAGAGCAAAAACATAGTAAAAATGATTATTATTGTAATGAAATTAAATTGGCTTTAAAAATTTATGGGTTATTGGGAAATCTTTTTATTATTTTTAATAATCGCATTCGTTTATTCATCTGTAGGATTTGGTGGCGGTTCCAGTTATCTTGCTGTGCTGGCAATGTACAGCCTTCCCTATCAGGAAATACGTTTGACGGCACTTATTTGTAATGTTATTGTTGTGGTGGGTGGTGTTTACATTTATATTAAAAATAAACAGATTGACTGGAAAAAAATACTCCCCATTACTCTTGTTAGCGTACCTATGGCATATCTGGGAGCTACCTTAAAAATCAGTCAGGAAACTTTCTTTTTGATTTTGGGAGTTACTTTAATTATAGCAGCTATTCTATTATGGGTAAGGACAGAAGTGAAAAGTGAAGAAAAGTCGGCGGAGGCATCCAAGCAATTCATACTTAGAAATAGTTTTCTGGGAGGAGGAATAGGTTTTTTATCCGGATTGGTAGGAATTGGCGGCGGTATTTTTCTGTCACCCTTACTTAATCTATTAAAATGGGATACCCCAAGAAAAATTGCAGCAACCTCCAGTGTTTTTATACTGGTAAATTCTATATCGGGAATTTTTGGACAGTTTTCAAAATTATCCGTAGATATAGATTATTTCAGAATTATAAGCTTATGTCTTGCTGTTTTAATTGGCGGACAGATAGGCTCCAGAATGTCTCTGAAATGGAATCCATTAATAATCAAAAGAATGACTGCCGTACTGGTTTTAGTGGCGGGCATCAATATTTTAATAAAATACGGGTAAAAAATTAAGAAATGAAAATTAAAATATTAACCTTCGGAATAGCGAAAGATATTTTCGGCGCATCAGAAAAAGAAATAGACGTAGATGAAGGGTTGAATGTAAGGCAATTAAAGAATATTCTGGAAGAGGATTTTCCACAGTTACAAAAACTAAAGTCTTATTTTATTGCAGTTGATGAAGAATATGCAGAAGACGATCTGATAATAAACGGAACAAACGAAATAGCAATAATTCCTCCTGTAAGTGGCGGGTAAACGTATGATTGATATAAAAATAACAGAAGATACTCTGGATATAGTAAACTGCCTTGAAATTGCCCAGGATCTGGGGAGCGGAGGTATTGCAACATTTATAGGAACAGTTCGTAATAAGACAGGAAATAAATCCGTTATTCGTCTTGAATACGAATGTTATCAGCCTATGGCCATAAAAGAAATACAAAAGATAGTGGAAAGTGCCATTTCTTTGTTTTCTGTACGTAACGTAGTGGTTCATCATCGTACCGGAATTTTGTTTCCCGGGGATGCAGCAGTGATGATTGTTGTAAGTGATGGACATAGAGATGCTGTTTTTGATGCCTGTCGTTATATTATTGATACCATAAAACAAAAAGTTCCTATCTGGAAAAAGGAAGTTTTTGAAGATGGAGATGAATGGGTTTCCGCTCATCCATAATTTTGAGGAATAAAATTTCGTATATTTACTATACAAGTTCTTTATAGAGATGAAAACCAATATGTTGGAAAATAAATCAGTACAGAAGATCGAGATTGTCAAAGTTAAAGAGAACAACAGTTTTCCTTATGCTGATGATATTTCTGTGGAAGAGCCTTTGGAAATAAGGGTTTCTTATCATGATGAAGATCGAAAAGAAAGTAAAAATATATCGGTAACCATGCGTACACCGGGTAATGATACGGAACTTGCTGCAGGATTTTTGTTTACGGAAGGGATTATTTCAAGCTGTGAACAGATTAGAAATGTAAGCCATTCTCAGGCAGAATGCTCCAGAAACCGAGAAAACATTGTGATTGTAGAGCTTGTAGAGGGTTTCATGCCCCAACTGATGAAAGCTGACAGAAACTTTTATACAACGTCCAGCTGCGGGGTATGCGGAAAAGGTTCTATTGAGTCAATACGAACGGTTAGTTCCTTTCAGGATCTTAAAAAAGAGCATCAGAAAGTAGCACTTTCTACATTGTATCAATTATCAGAAAAGTTACAGTCTTTTCAAAATAATTTCAGTGCAACAGGTGGAATTCATGCCTCCGGTATTTTTGATTTAGATGGTAATCTGCTTGCCTTACGGGAAGATGTAGGAAGACATAATGCGTTGGACAAACTTATTGGGCACGCTCTCTTTACCAAAATGCTTCCACTTACCCACAAAATTTTGGTATTAAGTGGAAGAGCCAGTTTTGAGCTGATCCAAAAAGCGGCTATGGCTGGTATATCTATTGTTGCTGCCATAGGAGCGCCATCCAGTCTTGCAGTAGATCTGGCAAAAGAATTTGATATTACCTTGTTCGGTTTTCTCAGAAATAACCGTTTTAATATTTATAATCAAAGTACTCGCCTAGAGATTATTCAAAAATAATGTATGAATAGAGAATATTCAAATACTCAGGGAAAAAGAATAAACAGATGAAAATAAGAATTAAAGATAACTCAATAAGATTTCGTCTGACTCAGTCAGAAGTTTTAGAATTAGGAGAAAACGGAATCATTTCCAGCTTTACCCAGTTTGTAGACAGGCCATTTATTTATGCGATAGAAAGAACAGATGATGAAGTATTGTCTGCCATATTTATTGAAAATAGAATCGTATTAAAAATGCCTAAACCTATGGTAGAAGATTTTGTTTCAACAGACAGAGTAGGTTTTGACGGGCAAACAGGAGAAATAAAACTCCTTGTAGAAAAGGACTTTGTATGTATTGATAATACAGAAGAGGATCAAAGTGATAATTACCCGAATCCTAATATTAAATGTTAATAATCTAAAATGTCAAGATCATGGAAGAAATTGATAAAAACAAAATAGAAGAGGAAATAAATAAGGAACCTAACGCTGAAAATCCGTATACATTGCTGGATCTGAAGCTTACCCATGTTGAAACATCCGCTGCAGGGATTCCCGCTGTGATGGCTGCTTTTGGTGACCTATTTGAGGAAAAAACTCCGATTAGGGGGATGAGGGCTTTATTTAAAATGAATCAGATGGGAGGTTTTGACTGCCCCAGCTGTGCATGGCCTGATCCTGATGATGAACGTTCAGTTCTTGGTGAATATTGTGAAAACGGAGCAAAAGCACTCGCTGAAGAGGCAACCACCAAAAGAGTTACTCCAGAGTTTTTTAAACAAAACTCAGTCTATGATCTTGCCAAATTAGATGATTATCAAATTGGTAAAATGGGAAGACTTACGGACCCTATGTATTTGCCGGAGGGTGCCACCCACTATCAGCCGATCAGCTGGGATCATGCCTTTAAAAAAATAGCAGAGCATCTCAATGCATTGGAATCTCCGGATGAAGCCGCTTTTTATACCTCCGGAAGAACAAGTAATGAAGCTTCATTTGTGTATCAATTATTTGCAAAAGAGTTTGGAACTAATAATATGCCTGATTGTTCCAATATGTGTCATGAAACCTCCGGATCTGCATTGCGCCCTACGATTGGAATTGGTAAAGGAACAGTGACGCTGGAAGATTTTTATGAGGCCGAAGTTATTATCATTATAGGACAAAACCCAGGAACCAATGCACCGAGAATGATGAGTGCTTTGTCAAAAGGAAAAGCAAACGGTGCTAAAATCATTGCCATTAATCCATTGCCGGAAGCAGGATTGATGGGTTTTATTAATCCACAGAGTGTTAAGGATATACTCAAAGGAGGTGTTCAGCTTGCAGACCTTTATCTGCCTGTAAAGATTAATGGTGATATGGCATTATTAAAGGCTCTTGAGCTTTTATTAATTGAATTTGAAAAGAAAAACCCGGGTACTGTATTCGATGACCAGTTTATTAAAGAAAAGACCGTAGGATATGCTGATTTCCTGAAGCAGTTTGAGGATTATAATCTTGATGAATTGGCTGTACTTTCAGGAGTTTCCAAAGAAGATATTTATAAGGCTGCAGAAATGATAGCTTCCAAAAAAAGAATTATTGTGAGCTGGGGAATGGGACTTACCCAACAGCCTAATGGGGTAGATATGATTCGTGAAATTCTGAATATACTTCTACTAAAAGGAAGTATTGGAAAACCAGGGGCTGGCGTTTGTCCTGTTCGTGGTCACAGTAATGTGCAGGGGAACAGAACAATGATGATTGATGAAAAACCTACCGATGAACAGCTTGATCGTCTTGAAAACTTTTATGGCTTCAAAGTACCACGTAAGCATGGTTATGATGTCGTAAGAGCTATTAAAGCAATTCATGAAGAAAAAATAAAAGTTATGTTTTGTATGGGCGGTAATTTTGTGTCCGCAACACCAGATACTACCTATACAGCAAATGCTTTACGAAAACTGAACTTACTGGTATCTGTTTCCACGAAGTTGAATAGAGGGCATCTGGTGCATGGGAAAGAAGCACTTATCCTGCCAACCTATGGGCGAAGTGACAAAGATATCGTAAATGGCGAAATACAAATTGTGACCACAGAAAACTCTATGGGAGTAGTACAGGATTCAAAAGGAATGCTGGATGCCGTATCAGATAATCTGGTTAATGAAACCCAGATTGTTTGCCGAATGGCCATGGCTACTTTAGGAGAACGATCTGTTGTGAACTGGCAACGTTACCATGACAGCTATGATGCGGTAAGGGACGATATTGAACAATGCATTCCTGGTTTTGAAAATTATAATGTCAGAGTTCGGGAAAAAGGAGGTTTCTATCTTCCCAATGCTGCCCGTGATAAGCAATACTTCTCCAGGGAGCTTGGAGGTCGTGCTCCATTTACTTTAACGGAAATACCGGATAATACACTCGCTGATGATGAGTATATGATGGCCACCACACGTACTCATGATCAGTTTAATACCACTATTTATGGGTTAGATGACCGATATCGTGGGATCAAAAATGAACGCCGTGTCGTCTTTATGAACCAAAATGACATTGATAAAGCGGGGTTTAAAGCAGGAGATAGAGTAGACCTTTACAATTATGATGATGGCATAGAGAGAGTAGCTCCTCTGTTTATTATTGTTTCCTATAAGATTCCGGAAAAGAATACAGTCACTTATTTCCCAGAAACCAATGTGTTGGTGTCCGTGAATAACGTAGTGAAAGATAGCAATATGCCGGCTTCTAAATATGTGAAAATCAAAATTAAAAAACACGATCCTGAAGTGTATAAAAAGGTAGATGAAATGCTTTATAAAGGAGCTGTGCAACGACCATAACTTTTAAAATAATTGATCTATATGAGAAAGATATTTCTAGTAACTCTATTTTTAGCTTCAGGTATTGCCTCTGCCCAGTCACAATATAAACTAAAGATTGGAGGAGAAGTACAGCAGCCATTAGAGCTTTCTTTATCAGACCTTTCAAAAATGCCTCGTAAAGAAGCTTCATTAAAGGATAAGGATGGAAATACACATATTTATGCAGGTGTAGCCATCGGCGATATTCTTGCGAAAGCTGGAGTTCCGTCTGGTAAAGAACTTCACGGAGAAAATCTTTCAAAATATTTGCTGGTAAAATGCACGGACGGATACCGGGTTTTATTTTCATTGGCAGAACTGGATGCTTCTATTGCTGACAAAAATGTTATTATTGCCGATACTATAGATGGCCAACCATTATTGGATAAAAAGGGCCCGCTTCGTATTATTGCAGAAGGAGAGAAAAAGCCCGCTCGCAGTTCCTATCAGGTAGAGTCTTTGACAATAGGCCACATTAAAGATTAATTTCCATACAGAGATTAGAGATACAATATGATTATAAGGAAAAAAGAACATTGGTTCAAAATGCTTTTTGTTTGGCACGGCTCTGTATTACCAGGGTTGCTGCCTCGCCTTATATTGCTTTTTATATTGTCCCTCGGAGTAGCTTATCTTCATGGAATTATCTTTTCATTTAAAATTCCTCTTAATCCTGCACCTTTAACATTGTTCGGGTTTGTCCTGGCTTTGTTTTTAGGATTTCGTAATAATGTAAGTTATGATAGATTCTGGGAGGGGAGAAAATTATGGGGTGCCTTATTGAATATTTCACGTTCATTAACCCGGCAGGCCCTGACATTGAAAAATAGTAAGGATGATTCCTCGGTTTCTGAATTTATTCAGTTACTGAGTTCTTTTATTTTTACACTAAAGCATCAGTTGAGAAAATCAGATCCTTATGATGACTTAAAGCAGAGGCTTGATGAAAATAAACTGGATCTTATCATGAACGCAAAGTACAAACCTATTGTCATTATGCGATTAATGGCAGAGTGGGTTCAAAAAGAAAAGGACCAGGGTAATATTGATACCATTCAGCAGGCTCGCTTTGATGAAAACTTAGATAAGCTCGCAGATGTAGTAGGTGGATGTGAGAGAATTGTTTCAACACCAATTCCTTACAGCTACCGTGTTTTATTGCATCGTACGGTGTATATTTATTGTTCTTTGCTGCCTTTTGGATTGGTTGATACACTGGGTTGGTTTATGCCCTTTATTGTCATATTCGTTGCTTATACATTTGTTGCATTTGAAGCCATTGCAGACGAGATTGAAGACCCGTTTGGTACCGAAGCGAATGATTTGGCATTGAATAGCATGTGCAATATGATTGATGAAACAATCCATGAACTGGCAGGTGAACAAATTAATACTTCCCAAAAACCAATTCACAATATTATTGACTGATCTTTTTGCTCTTGTATTTTGAATAAAGATCGTTACGTTTTGCTAATCCCACCTTTCAAAGAAAATACGTCTTTTTCAGGGAAGGCTTTTTTTATTTTTCTGGCAGCTTCTGAACTGCGCTTTCCGGACAAGCAATACAATAAAATAGGTTGTGAGACAGAAGAAATTGTATGAAAATAATCGTGCAGTTCTTCCACAGGAATATTTTTTCCGCCAATATTGAAGTCCTGATGTTCCTGTGCTGTGCGGACATCTATCATTTCAAATTTTTCCTGATTTTCTTTAAAATATTCAAATGTTATCAAAGGAATTGTTTGCTGCAGCTCTGTAATGGATGCTGAGGTTTTTCTGAGCTTAATTATTTGAGTTTTGCCATTCATTACATTCATCATCCATAATTTTCCGGCTAGAATATCTTCGGATTGAGTTACATATTTTATGGCTTCATTGGCCTGCATACAACCTACAATTCCGGCTAGGGTAGGGATTACACCTCCTTCCCTGCAATTAGGAATTTGTGATTCTTCAACGTTGGGAAATACATCGCGGTAATTCGTAGAATAAGTACCATCTTTTTGTAATACATTCCAAAAACTTACCTGACCCTCATATTGATAAATAGCCCCATAAATTAATGGTTTTCCGGCTAATACACAGGCATCATTTAATAAGTATTTTGTTTCAAAATTATCTGTTCCTTCAATAATCAGATCATATTCTGAGATCAGATCCATTACATTGGAAGAAGAAACTCTTAAACGATGAGGTTTAACTGAAATGGATGGATTTTGTTGCTCCAATTTTTTAGCAGCAACGTCTACTTTAAACAAACCAATATCACTAGGAGTATATAAAATCTGCCGGTGTAGATTACTTAGAGATACAATATCATCATCCGCAATACCAATTGTTCCAATGCCGGAAGACGCAAGATACTGTGCTGATGGACAGCCGAGACCTCCCATGCCAACAATCAGTACTTTAGCATTTTTTAGTAATTCCTGAGAAGAAATTCCAAATTCCGGTAAAACAATCTGGCATTGATAGCGTTCAAATGAGTCACTCATAGTGGTTTCTTTTTTGTCACAGATTTACAAATATTTTTTAGAGGTTTCAATTGCATATTGGGAGCATTATGGATTATTTCTTCAAAAATCCCTGTGCTTTTTCAGCCTCTTCCGGAGTGTTTACATTCATTAAAGCATCAGGATTATGAGGTTCTAAAATAAGTGTATCACTATTCATTAAAACCTTTCTGGGACAGGTATTTCCAATTCCTAAAAAATTCAGCAGAAGAGGATAGCTTTTAGGTTCCCAGATCGTAATTAGGGGTTCAGGCAACCCATCAAAAGGGCTTTTGTAGGTGGTTGCTGCTTTTTCAGGATTCCGTGATTCAATTAAGATCTGCAATGATTTTTCGTCCAGTAAAGGCATATCACAGGCAACAACCAGCCATGCCTTATCCCTTTGAGAGCGTAGAGCAGAAAGAATTCCTCCAAAAGGCCCCATGTTCAGAAAAGTGTCGGTAAGAGCATTATAATCTGTATCAAAATTTTCCAGCTGATCTTGTCTGCAGGAGATAAAAACTTCATCACAAAATGAAGCCAATAGATCTGCTGCAAAGTAACGTTGCTCTTTACCATGCCAGTTGAGTAAATCTTTTGCCGTTCCCATTCTTCTGCTTTTTCCACCAGCCAGTACCAGCCCGTTGATGCTAGGGATTGTATTATTCTCTCCTGAAATCATTTTTTCCACCGGATTTTTCTATTAATTTAATTTCTTTAATGGTAATGTCATGGCTCATGGCTTTGCACATATCATAAATAGTTAATGCCGCTATAGAAGCCCCTGTAAGTGCCTCCATCTCAATTCCTGTTTTAGCCTCCACTTCGGCAGTACAGTAGATTTCAATTTCATTCTTATCGGTAAGTTCTATATCTATTTCACAGTTTTCAAGCCCTATCGGATGACAAAGCGGAATCAGTTCTCCTGTTTTTTTGGCAGCCATGATTCCTGCAATAATTGCAGTCTGAAAAACAGATCCTTTGGGAGTTTTAAAATCACCTTCCTTTAGTTTTTGTAAAATATGATCGGGCAGTTCTACTGTTGCCTTGGCAATAGCCTTACGATGGGTAACTGCTTTTCTGCTTACATTAACGATGGTAGGGTCGAGTTTTTTATTAAGATGTGAAAAATCTTTCATAGTTTTATTTTTTAACCACAGATACACGAATTATCTGTTTATTGCATCAGTCAATTTTAAAAATGATATCGCCATACTTTATAAACTTCACCTTTTCTGAAAGTATTTTGTTCCAAAGGTAATTCTATAAAAGCATGGGTTTCGGCAAGATGTGAAAAATCACCGGATCCATTGGTATCTACAGATTCTGCTGTTAATTGTCCGGATGAGTTTATCCTAAGTTTTACCTGAGCAAAATACTGAAGTGGAAAAGGAAAATCAATATCATTTTGTAAAACAGCAAACTGAAATCCGGAATCCGGAATTTTCAAAGATTTTTCTAACCAGGGAATAAAATACCGATGCAGACACATAAATACAGAAACCGGATTACCGGGAAATGCAAATATGAGTTTTTGATTCTCGCTTTTACCAAACCAAAACGGTTTTCCTGGCCTTTGCTTTATCTTATGAAAAAGCTTTTCTATTCCCAATTCTTCACATGCTTTTGGCAGATAATCAAATTTTCCCATAGAAACTCCACCACTCATAAGAAGTATGTCATATTCTTTTATGCAGCGGGAAAGCTCTTTTTTGATCTCTTCATAATCGTCATTGAGATGAAGTGCATCAGCCTTGATTTTATATTTTTCCAATACCGTCTGTATGGTAATTCCGTTAGAACGTCTGAGCTGAAAAGGGGTAGGGCAAGACTCAGCACTTACCATTTCGTCTCCTGTAGATATGATGATGATTTTTGGAAGTTTTTTTACAGATAAGGTGGTTTGCCCAATGGAGGAAGCAATACCTATAATGGCAGGGGTAATGACCTGATCTGCTTTTACCAAAACGTCTCCTCGTTTTTTATCCCTTGCTTTCAGATGGATATTTTGGCCTTTTTTAACATCAATATTGATGCGTGCCATTCCATTGTCTATTGAAATGTCTTCATAACGAATAACAGTATCTACCGAGGAACCCAGTGCTGCTCCTGTCATGATTTCGATACATTCATTTTCCGAATTGACAGATAAAGACGGTTCACCTGCAGATTGTACAGCTTGAACAGTAAAGGAACGAATCCCTTTTTCAAAAGAACTATAATGGATGGCTATACCGTCTACAGTGGGCCTGTCAAAAGGAGGGAAGTCCCGGTCTGCGAGCAGATCTTCTGCCAAAACTCTTCCCAATGCCCATTCATAGGGTATTTTTTCTATACCAAAATCCTGATGTTGTGACATGACAATGTCTTCTGCCTGTTGTACGGTAATCATTTCCATTGTTTATCCACCTATTGTAGCCATTGATTGATGAATTTGTGACTCTGTTAAATTAAATTTCTGAGCTTCCCATCCGTCTTTTGGCTTATTCTGTATGGTATTCATAATCATGTTTTTGAGCTCTTCATCTGTTTTTCCGGAACGCATTTCATCTTTTAAATTAATGCCTGTTCCTTCATATAAGCAAGTTCTGAGCACCCCGGAAGGGGTAATCCGTATTCTGTTGCAGTCTCCGCAAAATGAACGGGTATACGCAGCAATAATTCCTACATCACCTGAAAAACCAGGAATTTTGTAGTTATATGAAGTGGAACTTTTCGGGTCTTCTGTTTTTTCTATTTCAGGAAAATGATCTTTGATATGCCGATAAATTTGAGGATAGTTCCATGTCAGAGAAATGTCTGCATTATTTCCATTAAAAGGCATTTCTTCAATAAAGCGTACATCAATCGGAAGCTGCTTCGTGAGTAATACCAGTGGAATAATATCTTCAATGTTCTGATTTTCCATGACCACCGTATTGATCTTTACTTTGATATCATGTTCCAGTAAAGAGTCTAATGTTTTCATTACCTTATCAAAACTTTTACGGCGGGTAATTTTGAAGAACCGTTCTTCATCTAAAGTATCCAGGCTGAGATTGACAGATTGTACACCAAACGTTTTAAGTTGAGGAATATACTGCCCAGTAAGAAGCCCATTGGTGGTCAAACTAAGATCTGTAATTCCATCCAAATGAGATATTTTTCCAATAAGATCAATACAGTTCTTTCTTACAAAGGGTTCACCTCCGGTAAGTCTGATTTTATTGACCCCTAGTTCTGAAAAAATGGAACAAAGTCTGAGCATTTCTTCATCGGTCATTAATTCTTTCTGCTTAATCCAGGTAAGACCATTTTCTGGCATACAGTAGGTACATCGAAGATTACACCGGTCCACAACAGCAAGTCTTAGGTAATTTATTGTTCTTCCGAATTTATCTGTCAGCATTTTAAAATAGAAAGTGTCTTATTACAAATATACTGATTGTTTTTGCGCAAAACAGGTCATTTTTACATTTGTAAGTAAACGGGAATATTTTTTTCACAATTCTGGATAGTTAAAATCAGAGAATAAGAATTACCTACTTAATTTTTGATAATCTAATGATATTTTTATATAGTATTTTATAATTTAGCAGGTATTAATAATGAATAATGAAAGAGAAGAATACCATGTCTCAGCTAGGAAATGATGACAAAAGGAAAATTGATGTAATGTATCAGGGTGAAATAAGTTCTTCTGAGCTTAATCGTTTTCCCGATAATTCTTTTACCATCATTATTTTAGATGAATGTAATGCAGGAGATTGTACTACAGATATTGATAAATACCTCCTGAATTCTAAACAGTTATTTATCCATCTTCCCAAAAGGGAATACCTATGGAAATTACCTCCTGGTGCATCGGGAAGAAGACTCATCATCAATGACTCTATTCTTGAAACATTTTCTCCAACATTAAAGCATACCTTTTCATCCCATAGTACATATGAGATGATTCAGCCGAATGATGAAGTTTATGATAAGTTGAGTGCCGAGTTCAATGCCATACGAATGGAGATTCATTCGGAAATGATATTCCCGGAGCTTATTAATGCAAGAGTAAGGCTTTTGGCTCTAATGATCAACTTATGGGTAGAGGAAGTATATGGTAAATTTGCCTTAACTCATCATAATAATTTGGCTTTCCGATTTCATTCATTGGTGCAAAAATATTATAAAACCCAGAAAAGTGTTTCTTTCTATGCGGAAGAGCTATGCATTACTCCTAACTATTTGGGCGTGATTTGTAGAAAGCAATACAGAGTTTCACCCTTAGAATTTATTAAAGAGAGGGTTTTACTAGAGGCAAAAAAATTATTACACAGTTCTGATAAATCCATTAAGGAGATCGCCTTTGAATTGGGATTCCAGAATTTTTCTCATTTTTCATACTTTTTTAGAGTACAAACAGGAATGACACCTAAGAACTATAGATTAGCCATGAACAAAAGCTAGGAAGTCAAATCTTTTTAGAGAGTTGATGCAGCCCAACGGATGATTTCTCGGTTTTTTTCAAAGAAGATTTATTGCGAATTGAAAGTTTGTTTGAATATTTAAATACAATAGATAAACAGTTTTGATTTCAAAATTTTTATAAATATGAATTTCTATACAATGATGCTATACGAGAAATTCTCCTAAAAAGATAACTCAGATATATCTTAGGATATCAATACTTGAAGCTAGAATTGAAAAAAAAGCCTTGAAAATTATAGGCTGGTTTTTATAAAGTATATTACCCGAGATTAAAGCCAAAAGACCTTGTAGAGCATTATATTAGATAATGTTAGATATTATATTAGTAATTGTTATTGTGTTTTTCAGAAGTAAATTTTATGTATTGGCTACTTTTGCTGAAACATTTGAGTATGAAGAAAACAATTATTGTTACCCTCTTGGTAATGATTGAGACAGTTCAAGCTATTATAGCAAATATAGTAAACTTGGAACTGAATTACAATCCAAGAAAAGTAACAGGAAAAGAAAGAAAAATGACAAATAACTTTTTTTATCCTTTCGAAAAACGTACCCCTGAAAATGTATGCTTCTATGATTTTTCCGGAAGTGAACCATTTAATGTCACAGGTATATCTCCAAATCAAAAATCGATTCTTCAAATTCCACAATTAAATTTAGAATTCTGTTTTGCTGTAGTATCAAATATTATGAAACTACAATGTAGGCAAATGGACCAGCTTTTTACTGTTGTTAGTATAAATACAAACTATTGTACGGGTAGAAATTTTGGCGATGGTCAAAGAGCAAACCATACAATTACAATGTATAATTATAATAACTGGTAGATAATCAGACTCTTTTTAGGAGTTGTCGATGTGTCTTTCTCTTTATTTTCAGAGGTAGTATACTATTGAATTTGGAATTTAAATAGACACATTTTACATAAAATCATTTCTTAATTCAAAATAATATATAAGCAAAGACAAAAGGGCAATAGATTGATCTTTATTGCTTTGTCAAGACTGTTAATAAAAATTTTACAATGAATAAAATAATATTGAGTTTTACATTACTCTGCATTGTCTGTGTTAAGGCCCAGGTAGCAATTGGAAAAAAAAATGTAACTAATCCGTCGGTATCATTAGAATTTGCAGACACTGAAAACCGAGGGTTCATTCTTCCGTATGTAGAAGAAATTAGTGGAATTTCTCAAGATGGGACTATCATATATGATAGTTCGGATAAGAAAGTAAAATATCTTAAGAGTGGGAGCTGGTTTGATTTAAGTGTGGATACCACAGGGAATGCAGACCTATCCAT
Source organism: Chryseobacterium sp. SIMBA_028 (assembly GCF_046535285.1). Lineage (NCBI taxonomy): Bacteria > Pseudomonadati > Bacteroidota > Flavobacteriia > Flavobacteriales > Weeksellaceae > Chryseobacterium > Chryseobacterium sp. SIMBA_028. Next base: position 259,233 of record NZ_JAWRWZ010000008.1, read on the forward strand.
ACAAACAAACAAGACTGAAAAGACTGGGGCCAAGGTAAGTATTGGGACACCAACTTCTACAGACGGCATTTTAGTTTTGGAAGATAGTAACAAAGCGATGATACTTCCTAAGGTGGCCAGCCCGCATGTGAATATTGTAGATCCTGCAGCAGGGATGATGGTATATGATACAACGAGCCGTCAACTGGCTGTATACAATGGGACTGTTTGGTCTTTCTGGAAGCCATAGTAGCCCGCTGATTCTCAATTTGATCAATAAATATGGGGTTTTTATGAGTTCAATTCAAAAAATATCAACAGTATAAACATCTATAAACTTATCAGATATGGATACCAATTTTAAAAATATTCACATAGGTTCATATATTAAACAAAGAAAAATTGAACTTGAAATAGAAAATTCGCGTGTTTGCAAATTCATAAAATGTAATGAAGAAGATATTGAGGAAATGTTTTTGCAGAGTGATCTTAATACCAGTGTCTTATTAAAGTGGAGTAAGATATTAGAGTACGATTTCTTTAGATTATACTCCCAACATTTAATATTGTTTTCTCCAGCGGCAAGAAGAAACCCTAATGAAACGAAGAAGATATCTCAGCTTCCGCATTTCAGAAAGAGTATCTATACGAAAGAAATTATTGAATTTATTTTGGACCTCATCAATTCTGGTGAAAAAACTAAGCAAGAAATCATTAATGAATATCGTATTCCCAAAACTACTCTTTTTAAATGGATATTAAAATATGATGACAGACAGACAGACGGTTAAGGATTATATGTTTAATCATTTCAGCTTTGAACTTGGGAATAAGATAATTAGATCTTAATTGTAAAAATAAAATTTTTAATAAAATGAAGAAATTAATGCCTAATTACAAATTAATTTATGAAGATATCATTAGAAAGAAATATCCGCATAAAAAAACTCAATGTCAAAATATATTGAATAAAAAGGAATTGTCTACTCTCGATATCATTAAACTAAACAATATAATTTTTGAGACCAGGAGTAAAGAAAGTGAGAGCCTTAATCAAAAATTACGATCATATAATAATGCAGATATATTAGAGATTCTCAATTATCAAAAAGTAAATAATTTGAATAATATCCAGACAGCAATGCACTTTAATCTTAGTAAAAATAGCGTCAGTAAATGGAAAAAAATATTCTTTTCAGTGAATTATTAGATTGATTTTGAATTATTAAGACTTTTATTATGAAAACAAAAATATCATTTCTATTTATTATGAAAAAATTTTTTTCTTTTTTTAAAGATCACGGCTGTAATACCCAAGATCCGCATGTAGAATTCTAGATATAAAATACTGTTCTTATTATAAAAAAAAAACAAACGATTTACAACCTTTTACCTATATAAATAATAAATAGGGATTTGACGGTACTATTATCAAAAATCAGGGGAATTATGACTGATTTGTATATAGTTGTCAAAAAAGCAATTAGAGGTATTTGCTCTTTTTAATAGTCTGCTTATTCAATCTCTTAAAATGTCTTTTTCTGCATTAGAAATTGATTGTAAAAGTAAGTGCACTAAGCAAAAAATTGTTATACCCAAATGGACTTTTATCATGTACAAATATGTGCTTCTTTTTCACCAAAGACAAGAATTAATGTTTCGAGTTTGATCATATTTCTTGAATGTTAACAGAGTGTTGATTGCCGTTTTGCTTCCCTGTCAAATCTATTTTAATATTTGAAAAAGATCAAGTAAGATCATAGCTTTTGGAATAATATACATTTTAGCTGTGTCAGTGTCTAAAACTTTCAAATTAATAGAGTAAAGGGTAATATTTTCTCAAATGATAAAAAAATACTTAAAACAAATTTTTCTAATCTTATTCAGATTACGACCACCACCACCAAAATATTTTAAATTGATTTGAAATATTAATTGCAGATCAATCCGTGAAATAAACACAAATAACATTATTCTTATTGATTGCCTATTTTTTTAGGACTTAAAATACTGAATGATTAAAAATTATATCGATTTAAATATGAAATTCATAATAAATACTATTGCAAATTACAGCTTTCGTGTCGTCTGTTGTGTTTGCACAGTTTTGTTGACGTTTTCCCAGATAAAGGCACAGACCTTATTGACAGAGAGCTTCAATTATCCCCCCGGCAGCTTGCTCACGGCTAACA